>JASFTI010000412.1:0-3439 GCA_050053635.1 Gemmatimonadales bacterium | reverse complement strand
CCCCCGCCAACACGAACAAGTTGCCATACGGCGTTGCGGCCAGCCGCTCGCGTTCCGCCGACTCGACCAGCCACAGATCCTCTAGAGTTGGCCGCAGCGAATCGGTGTTCCAACGATCCATGCCGAAGAGCACAGCGAGCGAGAATGCCGCAGCGGCCACGGCGGCCAGCGCCGTGCGACGCGGACGCGGCCGCGGAACATCCACTGATCGATCCGCGCCCGGCGCGATCGCCACACGGGCCAACACCAGCGATTGGTAGACCACGAAGCAGTCGAGCGCGAAGACCGGGAAACCGAGGAAGCCGGCCAGCGGCATCTCGAACAGCTTCAGGTTCTCGAACCCGGGGACCGTGTAGATCCACTTCGAGCGCGCCTCGATGTTGTACATCTCCCAGATGAAACCGATCGCCAGGCCGCCGAGCAGGAAGCGGAGCAGGCGTGCCGGTCGACCCTTCGAGAGGTCGGCGAGCAGCGAGCGGCGCCGGTCGCGCACGTAGTTCCACGGCTCGAGCAACAGCGTCAGAGCACCCCAGATCATCGGGAAGAATATCCGCGGCCAGGCCAGCGAGAGGGCGGCGAACGCGAACCCGGTCAGAAGCACGCCGAGTAGGGTTCGGCGACCGACCTCGAAGGTCGGCCAGCGCACGCCCTCGAGCGCCCCTCGCGCCGCCAACCAGCGTTCAGCCAGGAAGATCGCTGGCAGCACGGTCGCGAACGACACCGTCGTACCCAGCCAGCGGACCAGCCGCTCCGGCGGTAGAAAAACGTAGTACCAGTTAGCGACCCGAAAGTTGACCAACTCGAAGAAGAACCAGAGCACGGCGGACCAGGCGAGGAGTGAGAGGGCGAAGCGCGGGCGGGAGAGCAGGTAGTAGCGACCGCTACGAGCCGCCACCGCCGCGTCCAGCACCAAGAGGGTCGGATACCAGGCGGAGATGTAGAAGTAGTTGACGAACGGCTCGACCCGGCGGAGCATCAGCGCCGCGGCCGTTGCCAGGAACACGAGCGCCGGCAGCGCGACGAGCCAGGGTGCCGGTCTCACGGACCGGCCCTCCGCCCGGGGCGCACCGGCGCCCAGCGGTCCGAGTTCGTTCATCTACCGTGTGCGGCCGCGTCGAGCAGTTTAACCAAGTCGGCGAGCTCGGGATCGGCGTACATCACGCGCCCATCGACTATCGTACCGAGCACACGCACGTCCTTGATCGCCGCCGGCTCGATCTCGAGCAGGTCACGATCGAGGATCGTGAAGTCGGCGAACTTGCCGGCCCGGATGCTCCCCTTCATATCCTCCATCCGGGCAGCGTAGGCATTGTTGATCGTGTAAGCGCGGATCGCCGTCTCGACATCGATCCGCTCCTCAGGGAACCAACCGCCCTCCGGAGTCCCGTCGAGCGTCTGACGCGTCACCGCGGCGTAGATGCCGAGCAGCGGCTTCGCCGGGTACCAGGCCGCGTTGGTGCCGGGCCAGTCGGAGCCGAACGACAGCAGGGCGCCACCCTCGACGAGCGACTTGAACGCGTAGGCGCCCTTGCAGCGCTCATAGCCGATCCGTTCCTCCATCCAGCGCATGTCGTCGATGGCGTGGTAGGGCTGCACCTCCGCGATGATCCCCAGCTCACCGAAACGCGCGAAGTCGTCCTCCTCGATCACTTGAGCGTGGATCATCCGGAAGCGGCGGTCCCGGGGCTCGTTGGCCTCGATCGCCATCTCGAACCAGTCGAGCAGCGTGTCCACCGCCAGGTCGCCGATGGCGTGGACGTGCGCGTCCATCCCGGCTGCGTCGGCGCCACGGATCAGCTCGGCCATCCCCGGCGGCTGCAGCACATGCTGCCGCCAGATGCCGCTGTTGTCCGGCTGGTGATCGTAGGGCTCCCTGAACCGGGCACCCGAGTTCCCCATGATGCCATCGACGAAACCCTTGAGGCCGCCGACTCTAAGAAACCCGTCGCCGTACCCCTCGCCGATGCCCAGCGCCGCCAGGTGCCGCCAGTTGTCCAGCGTCGGCCGGGCATAAACGCGCGCCGTGAGCTCGCCTCTGTCACGCAGGTACTGGAAGACCTCCATTTGCTGCGCCCGCGTGATGTCGTGGATTTCGGTCACCCCATTCTCCGCCAGACGAGCCAGCGCGACGTGGGCCTCGAGCACCCGCTGCTCGAACGACTTCTCCGGAATGACCCGTCGAACCAGGCGCACCGCGCTGCCCGTCAGGATCCCCGTCGGCTCCCCGCTGGCCGGGTCGCGCTCGATGGTGCCCCCATCGGGGTCGCGGGTCGCCCCGTCGATCCCCGCTAGCTCCAGCGCCACGCCGTTGGCCAGGTACTCGCTCCCGTCCCAGCGCGAGAGCAGCACGGGGGTCTCCTGTGTGAGCGGATCGATCATCTTTCGGTGTGGCTTGAACCGCTCAGCGGCCCCGGCCACCTCCTCGCGCCCCGTCGACCCCATCTCCCACTCTTCATAGGCGCCCCAGTCGCCGTCCAGAATCCAGGCGCCTTCGGGCAGACGGTCACGCGCCGCCGCTACCCGCTCTGCCAACAGGTCCGCAGCGGCCACGTCCAGCAGGTTGATGCCCAGCAGAAGCCGCGCTGCATAATCGAAATGCGTGTGGTTGTCTATGAAGCCGGGCACGACGAACGCACCATTCAGATCGACCACGACCGTCGCCGGCCCCCGGTAGCGCGCGACATCTCCATCGTCGCCCACGGCGAGAATCCGGCCATCACGGACGGCAACAGCCTCGGCGCGTGGCAGGTCCGCCTCGACCGTGTAGATCGCACCGCCCACGAGGATCAGGTCGGCCGTGGATCCGGCACCGCGTCGCGACGTCGTCTGCAGCGCGATCACCAGCGCGGCCACAGCAACTGCCATCAGCAGCAGTGAATTACGCATGGGTCGCTTCCTGAGAAGGGTTGTAGACGCCTGTAACAGCAGATAATGTAGGCCCAAATTCGACCATCAACAGGGTGGGCAGATGAAGCGACGCGACTTCCTCAGACTCGCCGGCACGGCCGGCGCCGCGGCGGTCTTCCCGGGCCTCGAGCGAGGGGGCCAGGCCGCGACGCGTATCGGTTCGACCCCCGTCCAGGGGATGGGGCAACTGCCAGACGCCACTTTCCGGGCCCGGCTTGCTAGGGCGGCGGAACTCGCGGCGCAAGATGGACTCTCGGCCCTGTTCTGCGAGCCGTCCACTAACTTCGCCTACCTGGCGGGTGGCAGCTTCGGCCGCAGCGAGCGACTGATCGCGCTGATCATCCCGACCTCGTCTATAAACCCGTTCTTCGTAGCGCCACAGTTCGAGGTCGAGCGGGTGCTACGAACGGTCCGCCCCGTCGGTGAGGTTCGAGGCTGGAAAGAGGAGCAGGACCCGTTCTCGCTGATCGCCGACGCCCTCGCCGTTCTGCGGCCCGGTCGGATCGGGGTCGAGCCGAGCGCCCGTTTCGGT
>JASFTI010000411.1:0-3451 GCA_050053635.1 Gemmatimonadales bacterium | reverse complement strand
CTGTCTAACCGGCGCGACTGGAGCCAGGATCCGCGGCTCGCCGCCGACGTCATCGACGCCGGCACCGGCGAGATACTGGCCGAGGTGGGCGCCGCCTTCGACAGCGCGCTGTTCGAGCGGCTCGCCAAGAAGGGAATTCGTTACGTCCTGGTGTTTACCGGCGGGGCGCGCGGCGAGTCACCGCTGATCAAGAACACGCTGGAAAAGGACCCGACCCACGGCGAGCCGGATGCCCTATACGCGATCTACTCGCTGCTGCGGCCGGGCGAAGCGCCCAACCTCGATACGGCACGCACGGCGATCGAGCGGTTGTTCTTCAACCCGAAGCGGTACGACTTGGGCAGGGTGGGACGCTACAAGATCAACCAGCGGCTACGCGACACGTTCCGACTTCTGACCGTGGAGCCGCCGCCCTCTGAGGTCACGATTCTGACAGTCACCGACTTCATCGCGATCATCCGCTACCTGATCGAGTTGCACGAAGGCCGCGGCTTCGTCGATGATATCGATCACCTGGGCAACCGGCGCGTGCGATCGGTAGGCGAGCTCATCGCCAACCAGTTCTCGGTGGGGCTGTCGCGGATGGCACGTCTCGTGCGCGAGCGCATGTCGATCGCCAGCGACCCAGAGCAGATCAATATCGACGACTTGGTAAACGCCCGCACGGTGAGCGCGGTGATCCAGTCGTTCTTCGGCTCCTCGCAGCTGAGCCAGTTCATGGACCAGACCAACCCGCTAGCCGAGCTGACCCACAAGCGTCGACTCTCGGCTCTGGGCCCCGGCGGCCTCACTAGGGAGCGGGCCGGGTTCGAGGTCCGCGACGTCCATTACTCGCACTACGGGCGCATGTGCCCGATCGAGACGCCGGAAGGCCCGAACATCGGGTTGATCACCAGCCTGTCGACCTACGCGCGGATCAACAGCCTGGGCTTCATCGAGACACCTTACCGCAAAGTCGAACAGGGCAAGGTCAGCGGCGAGATGATCTGGCTGACTGCAAACGAGGAGGAGGAGTTCGCCGTCGCACAGGCGAACGCTGAGCTCAATCCGGACGGCACCTTCATCAACCCGGTCGCTCTCTGCCGGCAGGCCGACGACTACCCGTTGCTACCGCCGGAGCAGATCGACTACATGGACGTTTCGCCCGACCAGCTCGTCGCGGTTTCGCCGGCTTTGATCCCGTTCCTCGAGCACGACGACGCGAACCGCGCCCTGATGGGCTCGAACATGCAGCGCCAGGCCGTGCCCCTGCTGTTCCCGGCCCGGCCGTTGGTCGGGACCGGTCTCGAAGACAAGATCGCGCGTGACTCGGGTGCAGTGGTCGTCGCCAGGCGCGGTGGTGTGGTCACCCAGGTCAGAGCGGACGAGATCATGATCGACACCGGTATCACGAGACCGGCTGGCGATGAGCCACTCGCCAAGTTGAGCCAGTTCGACCGCTACAAGCTCAAGAAGTTCTGGCGCACCAACCAGGACACTGCAATCAACCAGCGGCCGCTAGTCAACGTCGGCGACGAGGTCGAGCAGGGCGATATCATCGCCGATGGTGCCTCCACCGATCGCGGCGAGCTGGCCTTGGGCCGCAACCTGACCGTCGCGTTCATGCCTTGGTACGGGCACAACTTCGAGGACGCCATCGTGATCAGCGAGCGCCTGGTCAAGGATGACGAGTACACGTCTATCCACATCCAGGAGCTCGAACTGCACGTGCGCGACACGAAGCGTGGGATGGAAGAGATCACCCGCGAGATCCCCAACGTTTCAGAGGAGGCGCTGAAGGACCTGGACGAGCGGGGCATTGTCCGTATCGGTGCCTCTGTCAAGCCGAACGACATCCTGGTCGGCAAGATCACGCCCAAGGGCGAGACCGAGCTGTCCCCCGAAGAAAAGCTGCTGACGGCCATCTTCGGCGAGAAGGCAAAAGACGTTAAGGACAGTTCACTTCGCGTGCCGCCCGGAATGGCTGGCACCGTGATCGATGTGAAGATCTTCTCGCGCCGTATCGATGATGCTCTGCTCGAGAAGGAACACGGCGAAAGGATCGGACTGCTGCGCGAGCAGGAGCGCGATGAGATCGCTCGCGTGACGGAGGTCCGGGATGAGGAACTGCGCGAGCTGCTCACCGGTCAGACGGTGCAGCTGTTCCTGAAGCGTGGCACCATCGAGCCATACTTCAAGGAAGGCAAGAAACTCGGCGACCGCGTGATCGAAGAGCTCGACTTCTCGAAGCTCGACCTGACGGCGCTCAAGGTGAAGAGCGCAGGGGCGAATGAGAAGGTCCGGCGCGTGATCGAGGAATCGCGCCAGCGAATCGAACGGATTCGGGAAAAGACCGAGGAGTCGATCGACAAGGTCCTGCAGCCGGATGAGCTTTCCCCGGGCGTTGTACAGCTGGTCAAAGTGTACATCGCCGAGCGCCGTAAGGTCGCAGTCGGCGACAAGGTCGCTGGCCGCCACGGCAACAAGGGTGTGATCGCTCGAATCGTACCCGAGGAGGACATGCCCTTCCAGCCCGACGGCACAGCCGTCGACATCGTGCTCAACCCACTGGGTGTGCCGTCGCGAATGAACGTCGGCCAGATCCTGGAGACGCACCTCGGTTGGTGCGCCAGGATCTTCGGGTTCGAGGCGAAGACGCCGGTCTTCCACGGCGCCACAGAGGATGAGGTCGGCGTGCTACTCAAGCTGGCCGGCGTTCGCTGGGCACACGATTGCCTGAACGTTGGCTCGGTTCGGCCGCCCTCGCTGACCGACGCCCACGTCCGCGAGATCATCAATGCCCTGCGTGGGGATGCGACGCGGACTCGCGCCCGGCATGGTGACGGTACCCGTCCCTCGGGCTCGACCCTGGGGATGGGCCGCACGCTCGACTCGCTGGGGATGGAGACCAAGTCAGGAATGGTGGGCGAGTACCTGCAGGAGCTGCGCGATTACGTCGTCAAAGCGTGCAGCGAGCTAGCGGAGCGCTCCGGCGAGCCGAACCTGGAGAAGGCGGGTTTCATGGCAGCGGCCCTGCTGGCGAAGAAGAGGTCGGCGATGGAGGGGCTCGACGAAGCGCTGTCGGAGTTCCTCTCGCGGGCCGGACTGACGCCGGCTGGCAAGATGCGGCTGCGTGATGGGCGCACGGGCGAATTCTTCACCATGGAGGTGACGGTCGGCAACATCTACATGATGAAGCTGGCTCACCTGGTGGACGACAAGATCCATGCACGGTCAATTGGGCCGTATTCGCTGGTCACCCAACAGCCCTTGGCCGGAAAGGCGCAGTTCGGCGGTCAGAGGTTCGGCGAGATGGAGGTCTGGGCACTGGAAGCGTATGGGGCAGCGCACACGCTTCAGGAGATGCTGACGGTCAAGTCGGACGACGTGTCCGGCCGTTCGCGCGCCTATGAGGCAATCGTGAAAGGCGACAACCTGCCCGACCCCGGCATTCCCGAGAGCTTCAACGTGT
>JASFTI010000410.1:0-3482 GCA_050053635.1 Gemmatimonadales bacterium | reverse complement strand
CTCCGGCTCCTCTGCCCGGTGCGCCTCGGGCCACGATCCGCGCCCGTTGGGGCACCCGCGGGCGCTACCGTCCACCCCAGGCGCCGCCACCTGTCTTCGAGGGTCAGAAGAAGCCGGTCGGCCAGCCCCCCGGGCCGGCGGGCCAGGACGCTGGGGGAGCCTCGGCAGCGGAGGGCGATCCCCGTTCGCTCGTAGCTCGTCTGACGGGCTACGCCGGCGTCGGTCAAAAGACCGCCGAGGCCCTGGTCGATGCCTTTGGCGCAGATACGTTGCGGGTTCTCGACGAAGAGCCGGAGCGGGTGAAGGAGGTCCTGCCCGGGAGTCGTGCGGAGCGGGTCATCGAGGCGCGCCGTGAGGAACGGCAAGCCGGCGGCGCGTGAGGGGACGCTACCGGCCCCTGGCGCCCTCCTTCTTCGATCGGGCCGCCGAAACGGTGGCCCGGGAACTGCTCGGTGCCTACCTGGTCTCGGATTGTAGGGGGTCGCGTTGTGTGGGACGGATCGTCGAGACCGAAGCGTATCCGGGGCCGCACGATCCGGCCTCCCACGCCGCAGCCTCCGTCGGGCGCACCGTCCGTAACGACCCCATGTTCGGCCCTCCGGGCACCGCGTACATCCACCTCAACTTCGGGGTCCACTGGTGTCTGAACGTCGTGGTGCGGCGCGAGGGCTACCCCGCTGCTGTGCTGATCCGGGCGCTGGAGCCGCTGGAGGGACTCGACACGATTCGCCACCGGCGCCACTTCCGGCCCGATCGCGAGCTCACCTCCGGCCCGGCTAAGCTGACCCAGGCCCTGGCCGTGCGTCCAACCCTCCAACGCCACCGACTTACCGAACCGCCCCTGTTCGTCGCCGCCGGCGAGCCGATCCCGAAGGGCGCGCTCGTGCGTACGACCCGCGTCGGGATCACCAAAGGCACCGAAAAGAAGTGGCGCTTCTACGATCGCAGAAGCGCCTGGGTCAGTCGCCGGGGGTGATTGTGGCCGGCTCGGATACAGACCGCCGGGACCACTGACGAAGCAGGAAGGCCAGGACCAGTGCGATCGCAAAAACGACGACCACGGTCGGGCCAGTGGGCCAGTCCGTGAAGTATGAGCCGAAGAGGCCGATCACCGTGGTAATTGTGCCGGCCGACCAGGCGATGAAGAATAGCCGCCCCGGTCGATCGGTGAACAGAAAGGCGATCACCGCAGGGATCACCAGAAAGCTGAATACCACCAGCACTCCGGCTATCGCGACCGAGATAGTGACCACCAGACCGAAGAGCGCGTAAAACAAGAAGTCCCAGCCCGCCAGCGACCAGTCCCTGCGTCGCGCTTCCGCAGGGTTCATCGTGATCGTTATGAACCGATCGCGGAGAAACCAGTGCACCGCTCCGAGAACCCCGTAGACGCCCGCCGTCCTCCAGATCTCGGGCCAGCCCACCCACAGCAGACTGCCGGTAAGGAGCTGCTCGACGTGCTCCGACCCTCGCGGCGCTTGCGCGGCCAGCAGGATCGTGGCGGCTGTGGCGACCACGTAGACGATCCCGATGATCGCTTCCTGGGGTATATAGTCGTGCTCCATCCGCGTCACGCTGAACAGTCCCGCAGCGACCAGCGTGGCGGTCAGGCCGATGGCGTAGCCGGCGGCGGATTCCGGGACTCCCAGCCAGCCGCTCAGCGCCGCAGCCACGCCAAGGTTGGCCGCCGCCCAACCCATGGCCGCGGTCTGGGCGAGGGCGAGGTCGACGAAGATTACACCGCGGGCGATGATGTGAATGCCCAGGTAGGCGTGGATCCCGATTAGGATGAGCGAGGCCACGAGGGCCGGTAGCATCAGTTCCAGCATCTCATCTCCACCGTTTGCGCCGGATCACAGGAAACCGGATTCGTCCACTTCGTATAAGGTCCAGCCCGGTCGCGCCCCACTCCGGGGCACTGTCTCTATTCTAGCTCTGTCACTCACGGCTCTCGTCCTGCTCCGACTCCAGAAACGCCTCGGAGAGGCTCGAGACCCAGAGGTCCACCAGGTCGAAGTACGTGTCCACGTCTTCCGCACCCTGAACATCGAGCGGAACGATCACCGCCCGCGCATCCGTTCGGGAGGCCACTCGCTCGACCTGGGTGTGGCTGAAGTAGTTCGCCGCCATGAGCACCGCGATACGCTCGTCGCGCATTGTCCCGACGACCTCGCCCAGGTGCTTGGGGGTCGGCGGAATGCCGGGTCTGGGCTCGATGAACACCGCGCACTCGATTCGGAAGCGCGCGTTGAAGTACGCCCAGTTCTTGTGGTAGCAGGCCATTCGCCGATCACGAAGTGGCGCCGCCTCCGCCAGCCAACCGCCCAGGTAGTCGGTCAGCGGCCGCCCCTGGAAGGACTGATTGCACGCGAAGTCCCAGAACTCGTAATTGCGCGCCAGCTGGTAGATCGGCTCGGCACCCAGCATCCCCACCAGCCGCTCTCCGAACAGCCGGCGCATCACCCGATCCTTGAAGTCGCGGAAGTTCGTTTCATATGTCTCGGCATTCGCCGGATCGACCTGCGTAAGGTGCCTGAGGATGTTCTCCGCGATGATGATCGCGTTGACCGGGTCGGTGTGGACGTGAGGATTGCCGAAGGCGTGGACGTCCCCACCGGCGCGCGAGACATCGTCGGGAATCTCGAGCAGCTTCACTCCGGGGTACGTGACCACGTGGCCCTCGCCGCCCTCAACAACCCTGGGGTTGTTGGCGCGGTCGATGACCGTCGGTGCCCACATCTCCAGGTCTAGCCCCGTGGTCACGAAGAGGTCGGCTCTCCCGACCTTGGCCGCGTAGCTCGGCCGCGGTTGGACGAAGTGGGGGTCCTCGTCACCGCGGGCGATGGCCTCGACCGCGGCTAGATCGCCCGTCAACTCCCGCGCGATAGCCGCGAACGTGGGCAGCGATGTCATGACAAGCAGTTGCTGCTGCCCTTCGCGGCGTCGCTGACGGTGGCGCTCTCTTTGGGCGAGCGCCGGCTCTGCTACCAGGAGTGTGATTCCGAGCAGGCATATAGCCGCGTCGCGAATCGAGTGCCAGGAGCGTCTACGGCCTTTGCTTACTACCATTTCTTGTCTCCTGCCGTGCTGTGCCTCGCCGCGCGAGGTCGTCAATCGTGTCCCCTTTTGGCCGCTGGCCCGTCGGTTTAGTACGTCTCGTGCCGATGCGGCCCTACCGACCAGATGGTCTGAAGCAGGACGGTGTGGTTGCCGTCTCCGTCTTGCGGCTTCACGTAGTTGTACTGGAGCCGAAAGAAGACCCACTCGGTCTGCCACCAGGTCAGGCTGGGTACCAGCTGGTAGACCTCTCCGCCGGCCCCGTAGTCGTCCACGTAGTCGGCCCGGAACCCGGCGATCCAGCGCCGGTTGAGCCGGTAATTGGCCTGCGCGTAGCCGCCGTCCCCCTTCAGCGCCCGTCCGCCGAAGTCACGCCTGGCGAAGTAGTACTCGGCCTTGAGGTTGAAGTCCTTGTACATGGCCTG
>JASFTI010000409.1:0-3496 GCA_050053635.1 Gemmatimonadales bacterium | reverse complement strand
CGACCTCACCTACGATATCCTCGTATACGCACACCAACTCCCGGCGGCACTCTCGCTAGCGGAGAAGCTCCCGGACCAGCCGTTCGTGGTGGATCACCTGGCCAAGCCGCTGATCCGTGACGGCGAGGTGGAGCCGTGGGCGGCGCGGATGAGGGAGCTGGCGAAGCACCCGAACGTGTGGTGCAAGGTGTCGGGGCTGGTTACGGAGGCGCACTGGTCGCGCTGGCGCCCCGAGGATATTCGCCCGTACCTGGACGTCGTATTTGAAGCGTTCGGGCCCGAGCGGCTGATGTTCGGTTCCGATTGGCCTGTTTGCGTGCTCGCCGCGGGCTACGGGCAGGTCGCACAGCTGATCGATGACTACGCCGCTTGCCTCTCGCCGGCCGAACGTGACAAGCTGTTCGGGAGGAACGCCGTCAGCTTCTACGGACTCAGAGTCTGACTTACACCGTGGATGGTTGAGATGGATCTGGCGCTTGCGGGAAAGACCGTAGTAGTGACGGGAGGAGCGAGGGGAATCGGCGAAGCCGTCGTCCGCGCCCTCGCCGCTGAAGAGGCGATCCCGGTGATCGTGGATCTTGATGAGACGGCGGGCAGGCAATTGCGTGATGAGCTCGCGGCGCTCGGACGTCGCTGCGAATTGGTGGTGGCCGACCTCGCCGAACCGGGCGCGTGTCGTGCGGCGACCGACGCTGCGGCCCGCGTAGCCGGGCGAATCGACGCGCTGGTGAACAACGCCGGCACGAACGACGGCGTCGCACTGGAGGGCGGCAGCCCCGACGAGTTCCTCGTGTCGCTGCGCCGCAACGTCGTCCACTACTTCGAGATGACGCAGTGCGCGCTCCCGGACCTGAAAGAGGCGCGCGGCGCGATCGTCAACATGGCCTCGAAGGTCGCGGTGACGGGGCAGGGCGGGACATCCGGGTACGCCGCTGCGAAAGGGGCCATCCTCGCCCTGACGCGCGAGTGGGCGGTCGACCTTCTGCCGTACGGAGTGCGGGTGAACGTCGTCGTGCCGGCCGAGGTGATGACGCCCCAATACCGGGAGTGGCTCGGCGCGTTTCCGGACCCCGAGGGTAAGCTGGCGACGATCGTCGGCAAGATCCCGCTGGGACGGCGGATGACCACCGCCGACGAGATCGCCGCGATGGTCCTCTTCCTCTTGTCGCCGCAGGCCGGCCACATCACCGGCCAGTACCTGTTCGTGGACGGTGGCTACGTCCACCTGGACCGGTCCATCACGTGAGGCCACACAGGACCTAGCAGCGGGTGACCATCATGACACGGCGATATTGCCTAGCGCTGGACTTGAAGGACGATCCCGATCTGATCGCCGAGTACGAGCGCCATCACGAGAGCGTCTGGCCCGAGATCACCCGTAGCATCCGGGACGCCGGGATCGAGGACATGGAGATCTACCGGGTCGGAAACCGACTGTTCATGGTGATGGAGGTTTCCGATACCTTCTCGTTCGAAGCGAAGGCCGCCGCCGATCGAGCCGATCCGCGCGTGCAGGAGTGGGAGGCGCTGATGTGGAAGTATCAGCAGCCACTCCCAATGGCTGGGCCGGGCGACAAGTGGCTCCTGATGGAGCGGATCTTCAAGCTGGAATCATAAAGGAGGGTCGCTGTCATGAGCCGGCAACGGCGGTCAGCAGGTCTCGGGGGTGCCCCCGTCATGGCGGTCGTCTGGCTGATCGCGCTCGGTTGGAGCCCCGTGCTGTGGGGAGACGGCATGGCGCAGGAGGCGCCACAGACGGGCGTGCCGACATGGGAGGAACTGCGCGCCCGGCCGTACCCGCAGTGGTTCCAAGACGCGAAGCTGGGAATCTTCATCCACTGGGGCGTCTATTCGGTGCCCGCCTACAGCGGCAAGGAACAGTACGGCGAGTGGTTCCTCCGAGGATTGCAGGTTGGGGATACCTTGCGAACTCGCATCATGCGCGAGCACTTCGGAGAGGACTTCACCTACCGCGACTTCGCGCCGCTCTTCCGGGCGGAACTGTTCGACCCGGACGAGTGGGCGGATCTGTTCAGGCGGGCGGGTGCGCGCTACGTCGTTCTCGTATCGAAGCACCACGATGGCTACGCGCTCTGGCCGAGCCGCTACGCGCCGAACTGGAACAGTGTGGACGTCGGGCCGGGCCGCGACCTGGTCGGCGAACTGACCGAGTCGGTACGTGAGGCCGGGCTGCGGATGGGGCTGTACTACTCGCTCGCCGAATGGAACAACCCGCTGCACCGCTGGTACACGGACCCTCCCGAAAGCATCGCTCCCTACGTCGAACAGCACATGATCCCGCAGCTCAAGGAACTGGTCACGGCGTACCGGCCGGAGGTCCTCTTCGCGGACGGTGAATGGTTCAACACGGCGGAGCAGTGGCACGCCCGCGAGTTGATCAGCTGGTACTACGACACCGTTGGCCCAGACGCCATGGTGAACAACCGCTGGGGCCACGGCAGCGACGTCGGCTTTCTGACGCCGGAGTACAGCGCCGGCATCGACGTGACCGACCGACCCTGGACCGAGGTCCGGGGGCTCGGTCGCTCTTTCGCTCTCAACCGCAACGAAGACCTCGAGGCGTACATGACGCCGGCGCAGTTGGTGCGTCGGTTCGCCAGCGCGGTGGCGGCAGGGGGTGGCATGATCCTCAACGTCGGTCCCCGGGCGGACGGGCAGATTCCGCTCCTGCAGCAGGAGCGCCTCGTCCAGCTGGGCCGCTGGCTGGAGATAAACGGCGAGGCGATCTACGGCTCGCGATCCTGGTGGAAGACGGGGGAGGAGCGCGAGGTGACCCTTACACGGGTCGACCCGACCGTCGACTTCGACTGGGTGCGCAACTCGCCGGGGGAGCCGATCAGGGAGGACGACTTCACGGTCACGTGGACGGGATACCTCGAGCCCTGCTACTCGGAGAACTACACGCTCGAGGCCCAGGCCGACGACGGCGCCCGCGTCTGGATCGATGGCGAGTTGGTGGTCGACGCGTGGGAAAGCGCGGCGGAGGAGGGGGGCGCTAGTGCCGTCGGCACGGTCCGGCTGCAGGCCGGACGTAAACATGCCATCCGCGTTGAGTACTACGAGACGAAGGTAGCCGCGTCCGTGCGCCTGTTATGGTCGAGCCCCAGCCAGCCGAGGCAGATCATCCCGCAGGCGCGGCTCTTCAGCGCGCCGGATCGGGAGCGGGGTGATGGGTTGCAAGGCGTCTACCGCTCGATGCAGGAGTACCTGGCATACACGCGGGTGGACGGCAATCTCTACGCGATCACCTTCGAGTGGCCGGATGCGGAGCTGGCGCTGCCGATACCCGAGCCGCAGGCGGGCACGCGGATCCGGCTCTTGGGGCTGGAGAGAGATCTAGACTGGCGATATCAGGGCGACACGCTGTACGTGAACTTCTCGGACATCACTTACCGGGAGATTCCCGGGCTCTGGGCGTGGGCCGTCTGCCTAAAGGGCTATTCGGGGGAGCCATGAGCTCACAACGATACAATCC
>JASFTI010000408.1:0-3528 GCA_050053635.1 Gemmatimonadales bacterium | reverse complement strand
ACCCGCCCGCCGTATCCGGTGCGCGCTCGCCGCTAGGTGTTGGCCGCTGGCCAGCGCGACCCGCTGGCGCGCATTTGACGGATTCTCGCGCCGAGAGGAGCGGCCGCAGCGATGCGGCCGCTCTCTCGCAGGCCGGTCGAAATGACCGAATGTGTACCTTTGACGGCTACTCTTTGGCGTCGCGACCGGCGGCGCGGTGATACGGTGGCCCGGGCCCGGGGCTCTAACTCGTTGTAAACTATCGGATTAGAAGGTTTGACCGATTGGGGTCCCCGGCCGAGATGCTTTGCACAGTTCTTGCAAAAGTGTGTCGACGCCCGGTGCCCGAGGCGTCGGTTAGCGTCGCCTCACCCGCCTATGGCACTGTGATTCCCGCTGATATTTGTGGAACCCGGCCTCGTGGAGAACTCTGGACCCGGCAGGTCCGCTCCCACCGGGGCCTTGTACCCGCCAACACACGCTCTACGAGGAGGAGCTAGTGATGAGGAGATCGACAGTCATCCTGTTGGGCGCCATGGTCGCGCTCCTAGCCCCTGTACAGGATGCCGTCGCTCAGCGGACGCGGGGCAACGGCGATGGGGCTGTGACCTACCAGGTCAGGAACGATCGGATGTACACCCTGGCTGCCTGTGGTGAAGTCGTCGACATCGCCGGGTGGGTCGAGATCAAGCGCGTTCAGGTAGCGCGCGGCAGGGACAACCCGGGCTACGCCTGGCATGTCAACGCTAAGGGCTCGGGAGAAGGCCTGATTACTGGAGCCAAGTATAATTGGCACCAGAACACGCTGATTCGGGTCGCGGGATCCGAGTGGGAGGGTCAGTTCTCGAGGCATACGAACACGAGGACCCGAGTCATCGGGCAGGGTAACGCGCCGGACTACAGTTTCACCCTGCACTCGCTAATCACCAAGAACAGCAACGGCGAGGTGACGGCTCGCTTCCACGTCTCCGATCTAACCTGCCGTTGATCGAGCCTGAGGCACGACGCCCAACGGAGAGCGGCCGCAGCTATGCGGCCGCTTTCTCGTGCTGGGTATCCACGGAAGAGCGACCTCGCTACTGCGTGTAGCCCTCGTGAAAAGTAGCGCGTTTGCCAGCCTCCAGAATCTCCTCCGGCGAAGCGTTACTGCCGCTCATCTGTAGAACGACTATCTTGCCCGCAAGTTGTTCTCGCAGCTTGTAGGCCGCGGCGATCGTCGCCGCTCCGGCCCCTTCGGCGAGGTTGTGGGTGTAGTGGAAGGCCGCGCCGATCCCGTCGTGGATCTCGTCCTCGGTCAGCAGCACGAAATCGTCTAATCCGTCCTTATAGATCTCGAACGGCACTTCATACGCCTTGCCCGTGGCGAACCCACCGGCAAACGTGGTGTTGGGGGCGTGGCAGATGCGCTGCTCCCGCCACGACTGATAGGCCGCCGGGGAGCACTCGGCCTGTACGGCGACGATCCTCACGCCGGAACAGAGGGCGCGAAATACGGTCACGGCTGCCGCCGCCTCGCTGCCGGCGCCCAGCGGAACGATCATCACGTCCAGGTCGGGAAGGTCCTCGGCGATCTCCAGAAACCCGCTGCCGACGCCGTTGATCAAGAGCGGCTCGTCGGCGGGATGCGCGAAGTAGAGACTTCGCTCCTGGCACAGCGCGTCGACGGCGCGGGATGCTTCCTCGAACGTGGCGCCGGCCTCCACGAGTTCGGCGCCGGACTCGCGGATCGCGCGGACCTTGGTCGGATTACTGTTCTCGGGCACGACGACCACCGCATCCAGGCCGAACCATCTGGCGGAAGTCGCGATTGACAGCCCGTGGTTGCCGGTCGAAAAGGTTATGACTCCCTTCACGCCTCTCCGCTTGAGGTGTGACATCAAATTGATCCCACCGCGGATCTTGAAAGTGCCCGTCGGGTTGTGGTTCTCGTGCTTGACGTGAACGTCCGCACCGATGAGCCGCGAGAGCTCCTCGTAGCGGGTCAGTTGGGTCGGCCTGGCGAGGGCGCCGACGACCGCCCGGGACCTCAGGACCTCCGATATCGAGATCGGGTACTGCTTCAGCTCTTCCATAGCCTCCGGAGCAATTGTTGGCCGTTCGCTCGACGCCTATCTTGCAGGTACCACAGAAGAAATCAAGGCATCCTCAAGACAGGGTGCAGTAACCTCAATCGAGGAGGCAGGCCATGCACGCCCGGCTACTGGAACGAGCCTCGCTGACATCCCTGGCAGCCGGCGGTTTCGCCGCCCTGCTGTGTTTGGGCACGGTCGCCACCGCTCCGGCAAGGGCCCAGCAAACCGAAGTCACCCCGCCCGTAGCGAAGGTGGTCCCGCACCAGCTCGAGATGCACGGTCATGTTCGTACCGACAATTACTACTGGCTGAGGGAGCGGGAGAACCCGGAGGTCATCGCCTACTTGGAAGCGGAGAACGAGTACACCGAGGCGATGATGGCCGACAGCGAGGAGCTGCAGGAGGCGCTGTTCGACGAGATCGTCGGCCGCATCAAGCAGACCGACCTGTCGGTCCCCTTCTTCCGCGACGGCTATTACTACTACACCCGGATGGAGGAAGGGAAGGACTACCCGATTTATGCCCGCAAGCAGGGCTCGCTGGACGCCGAGGAAGAGATCTTGATCGACGTCAACGAGTTGGCGGAGGGGCACGGGTTCACCTCCGTCGGCTGGCCGGCGGTGAGCTCGGAGGGCAACATCATCGCTTTCGCGCACGACACGGTGGGTCGGCGGTTCTACAACATCCGCTTCAAGAACCTCGATACCGGCGAGTTTCTGGAAGACGAGATCCCCGACGTGACGTCGAACGTCACCTGGGCCAACGACAACCGGACGGTGTTCTACGCCAAGCAGGATCCCGGTACGCTGCGCCGCTATCAGATCTACCGGCACGTGCTGGGCAGCGATCCTGCGAACGATGAGCTGGTCTACCAGGAAGACGACGTCGAGTTCTCGTGCTACGTGAGAAAGACGAAGACCGACGAGTACATCATCATCGGTTCCTCGCAGACGCTGAGCAACGAGTACCGCTACCTCGACGCCGACGATCCGGACGGTGATTTCAGGCTCTTCATGGTGCGCGAGCCGGATCACGAGTACAGCATCGACCATTTCGGCGAACACTTCTACATCACGACGAATTGGAACGCGGAAAACAACCGGCTGATGCGCACGCCGGTCGATCGCACGACGAAAGAGCATTGGGAGGAGGTGGTCGCGCACCGCGAAGACGTGCTGCTCCTCGGGTTTGATGTCTTCAGAGACTACATGGTCGTCGTGGAGCGCAAGGAAGGTCTGCTGCAGATTCGGATACGTCCCTGGTCCGGTGAGGATGAGCACTACCTCGACTTCGGCGAGCCCGCCTATTCGGCGTATCCGACCAGTAACCCTGAGATCGACACTGATGTGCTGCGCTATCGCTACTCGTCGCTGACGACGCCCAGTTCGGTCTACGACTACAACATGGAGACCCGCGAGAAGACGCTGCTCAAACAGGACGAGGTGCTGGGCGGCTACGACCCCGCCGCCTACGTGAG
>JASFTI010000407.1:0-3537 GCA_050053635.1 Gemmatimonadales bacterium | reverse complement strand
GCGGCCCGGCGGCCAGCTCGGCCCCCGTCACGGCGTCCCAAACCCGGTCGAAGAAGCGGGAGATACCGGCGATTCCCTGCTCGCGGAAGTCGCCACCCTCCTCGTAGGGCCCCAGAAACATCAGGTAGGTGCGGAACGCATCGGCGCCGTACTTTTCCACGAACTCGTCGGGGATCACCACGTTGCCCCGCGACTTCGACATCTTGGCGCCCTCGCGGATGATCAGGCCGTGCTTGCGGAACTTGTGGTACGGCTCCTCGAAGGGCAGATGCCCCAGATCGTGTAGCGCCATGGTGATGAACCGCGAGTACATCAGGTGCAGCACCGCGTGCTCTTCGCCGCCGATGTACATGTCCACCGGCAGCCACTTCTTCGTACGTTGCGGCTCGAACGGCACGTCGTGGCAATCGGTGGACGGGTAACGCATGAAGTACCACGCCGAGTCGAGAAAGGTGTCCGACACATCGGTCTCGCGCTTCGCCGGGCCGGCGCAGACCGGGCACTCGACGTTCAGGAACTCTTGCGAGCGGGCCAGTGGGGCGACCCCGCTCTCGTCCGGCCTAAAGTTTTCGACGTAGGGGAGCGTCACCGGCAAGTCCGCCTCGGGTACCGGGACAACGCCGCACTTCTCGCAGTGGATGACGGGGATCGGCGGACCCCAGTAGCGCTGCCGCGAGATGCACCAGTCGTGGATGCGGTAGTTGACCGCGTGGGTACCACGGCCCTGCTCGGCCAGCCAGTCGGTGATCTCTTTGATCGCCTTCGCCGCCGGGACACCGTCGAACTTGCCGGAGTTGACCAGTACTTCGTCTTCGGTATGCTCGGTGAAGGCGGCGTCGAGCTCGGCGCTCGGGTCGAAATCTTCGTACTGCTCGGCCGGGATGACGACGACGCGGATCGGCAAGTCGTACTGCTTGGCGAACTCGAAGTCGCGCTCGTCGTGTGCCGGCACGCCCATGATCGCGCCCCAGCCGTACTCCATCAGCACGTAGTCGGCGACCCAAATCGAGATCTCCTCGTTAGTCACTGGATTGATCGCCTTCGCGCCGGTGTCGACACCGGTCTTCCCTTGCTCCTCAGAGGCCTTGCGCCGCTCGACCACATCCATGGCGAGCGCGTTCTTGACGTACTCGTCCACAGCGTCGCGCTGCCCGTCGGTCGCGATCTGGTGCACGTACGGATGCTCGGGCGCCAGGACCATGAACGTTGCGCCGAACAGCGTGTCGGGCCGCGTGGTGAAGACGCGCAAACTCTTGTCCGGATGGCCGACGATTTCGAAGTCGATATCGGCGCCCTCCGAGCGGCCGATCCAATTCCGCTGCAGCCGCTTGGTCGATTCGGACCAGTCGATCCACTCGA
Organism: Gemmatimonadales bacterium; assembly: GCA_050053635.1. GTDB lineage: Bacteria > Gemmatimonadota > Gemmatimonadetes > Palauibacterales > KS3-K002. The sequence continues at coordinate 2,178 of JASFTI010000407.1, read as the reverse complement.
GGTTGTCCAACAGTCGCTGAGCGTAATCGGTGATCTTGAAAAACCACTGGTCGAGGTAGCGCTGAGTGACCTCGGTGCTGCAGCGCTCACAGCGGCCGTCGATCACCTGCTCGTTGGCCAGCACGGTCTTGCAGGACGGGCACCAGTTGACCGGTGCTTTACGGCGCTCGGCGAGTCCGCCTTTGTGGAGCTGCAGGAAGATCCACTGGGTCCACTTGTAGTACTCGGGCTGGGTGACGTTGACGACGCGTTCCCAGTCGTACATGAACCCCATGCGCTTGAGCTGCCTGGTGAAGTTCTCGATGTTGCTGGGTATCAGCTCCATCGGGTGCGTGCCCTTCTCGAGGGCGAAGTTCTCCGAATGGATGCCGAAGGCGTCGAAGCCGATGGGCTCGAACACGGTGTGGCCCTGCAGCTGCTTGAAGCGGCCGTGGATGTCGGCGCCGGTGAAAGCGTAGACGTTCCCCACGTGCAGCCCCTCGGCCGACGGATAGGGGTACATCATGAGGTTGTAGAAGGGATTCTCGGCCCCGTCGAGGTCGACGTTGTAGAGCCGGTCGTCGTCCCAGCGCTTCTGCCACTTGGTCTCGAGCGCTACCGGGTCGTACTTCTCGGCCATGGTCCTGCGATTCTATAGCGGCGTGATGTCAGAAGAGGCGGGCGCTTCCACCCGCCTCGCGAGCTTCGGTTCGCATAATTAATAAGGTCGGCGGCCCGGATATCAACCCGGATCCCGCGCTGCACGTCTGGCACGACAAGGTAGCTCGGCATCCGGGTATCGGCGTCAGGGCGGGTCGTCTCGCTCCGGAGGGCTTGGGGCGGGTCGTCTCGCTCCGGCCTCCCCCGCGCTCTCGGCTCCGACCTCCGGGTCGGCCGGAGCGAGACTACCCCCGGCTCCGACCAAGTTTCAGAGGCTGGGCTAGCCCTCGATCAGGCCTTCCAAGGCTTCCCAGGGTTCGACGCCGCCGTCCACCGCCGCAGCGACTCGTTCGATCGACCGGGTTAGGTTCTCGGTCTGCTCGTAGAGCGCTTGGAAGAGCGGCAGGCGGTGGTAGTAGAGATGCCGAGCGATGAGCGAGGCGTTGTTGAGGCGCGTCGGGTCGTAGCGGGCGAAGCCGGGTGTGCGCATCGTCGGGCCGTAGTCGCGGCGAAAGGACGCGGCGGCCGCTTGCAGCAGGGCCGTGCGGCGCGGGATGAGCGAGTCGACCGGAAGGTCCTCGCCGTAGAGATTTTCCAGGTCGGTCCATAACCGGTCGAGGAACTCGCTCAAGCGCACGGTGTCGTGCCAGCGGCCCGTCGCCAGGTCGCAGAGCGGTTGGTCGTAGCCGCGCCCGCAGAAGAACTCGATGGCGCCGACCGAGCCGACGAAGTTCGCGAAGCTCTCGTTGAACTTCACGTGCCCGCTAACGAACAGCGTGTTGTGTGTCACCTCGTGCACTACCGTCTCCACCAGACCCACGCTGTCCTGGTCGAGAACCGTCGAGAGCAGCGGGTCGGGGAACCAGCCCAAGGTACTAAAAGCCGCGGTGGGCCGCAGATAGGTGTCGTAGTGCCGTTCCTCCAGCTCGCGGGCCTCGGTCTCCGCCGCCTCCCGGCTGAAGAACCCCTTGTAGGGCACGCGTCCGACGATTGGGAACCACCAGGTGTGGGCGACCAGCCGGTTCACCGGGCTGGCGGACAGCACCAGCGCCAGGGTATCGCGCCCGATATCGGAGAACGACGTGTAGCTGTCGCCGACGTCGAGCTCGAGGTCGCGGGCGGCGAAGCTGCGGGCCTGGACGACGAGCTCGAGCTTGGCCCGCGTCTCCATGTCCAGCGTGGGGTCGTTGAGCATGTCGGCGATCGAGCGGCGCCGCGCGAGTATGCGGGCCTCTTCCCAGGCGGCACGGATCACGTAGCCGGGCGAGCAGGACATGAACGACGCTCCGATCGCGAGGCCCAAGCCGAGGCCCGAGGCGATGACGATGCGCTTGCGTTTCACCGGGTCTCCCAGTCGGTCAGTCGGCGCAATGCGCGCAGCCGATCGCTGTTACCCAGGCGCGCGCGACCGACGGCGTCGCGCAACCATTCGATAGAGCGGTCGTAGGTCTCCCGATCGACCGGGTAGGGGTGACCGTCTTTGCCACCGTGGGCGAAGGAGAAGCGTGCCGGGTCGCGGAAGCTGGCCGGACGGCCGTG
>JASFTI010000406.1:0-3543 GCA_050053635.1 Gemmatimonadales bacterium | reverse complement strand
CTATAATAGTAGATCCATCTCACAGCGCGGGCCGCAGAAGCCTCGTCGGCCCGGCCAGCAAAGCTGCCCTGGCCGCCGGCGCCGACGGGCTGCTCATCGAGGTGCACCCGAATCCGGATCAAGCCCTCTCTGACGGACTTCAATCCCTCGATTTCCCCGCGTTCGAGAAACTGATGGCCGAGTTGAAGGATCTGGCGGCGGTCGTGAAGAAAGTATTCTGACCGCCCATCTCCCTCGAATATCGATCCCGAGCGCCACCTCACTCAGCGCACGCTCCTCACCAGGCGAAACTATAGGTGTATACGCGAGCCCGACCTCCAGAGCAGATCGACATCGTGCTCGATGAAGAACGACTCGACGCTGCCGTCCGGGTTGCGCAGGGCGAGTTCGCCGAACAGCTGGAAGGGATCGATTCTGCGCAGTGGTCCGCCTTCCGGGTAGTGGAAGTAAGCCAGCGAATACTCGAAATCGCTGAAGTTCTGGCGGGTGATGAATCCCATCTCCGGGCGGTAATCGCTGCCGAACCTTCTGGCGCTAAAGAAGTACGAGAAGCCACGCTCACGCGCCCGGTTCAGGTAGACCCGTATCGCGCTCGCCTCTCCGAAGCGGAACCCGTGGTCGTCGATGACGTCGTCATCGAACGTCTGCGCCCAGCGGATCCCCAGGTAATCGTCGCCCGCGACCCGGAATGTGCCGTCGAGGCCGTACCCTACGTTGTATGATCCGTCAGCACCCATGCGGGTGGTTAGCATTGCACCGGCGAGCGGCCTTCTACGTCTTCCGCTGAGGGGTACCCTCGCTCGTCCGGACGGAGCGCCGCGTCTCTGACCCGTTCGAGGCCTAGGAGGCCAGAAGGAGGGCCAGCAGTAGCCATAAGGCCGCGGCCACCGCCGTCTGCACCACCTCGGTTCGGACTTTGAGCGCCATCACGCTGAGCCTCCTCCTGGTCCCGTGCCCCGCCCATCGTGGGGCTTCACGGGATCAGAGAGGCAGAGAGGGGGCCAGACCCAGCCCGGCGCCACACGGGTACGTTATGCTGTTGCGGGATAATGAGTTGCGCTGTTGAGCCCACGTGGTCGTGCGCCCCGGAGCGCGGTTTCGTGTCCAGGCGGACACGGGCAGTGGAGGGTGAGGTGTCCTTAGAGACACGCTCGGGGCTAGCGGCATCCTGTTCAGTCCGGAAAACCCATGGCGTCCACCACCGCCTGAAAGCGCGCCTCGGACCGGAGCGACGAAAGCCGGGGGTCGACTTTGACAAAGGCCATGAAGGTGGACCTCGCTTCGAGCCCGGACTCCAGCGCTGAGAGAGCATTATCGGTCTCGCCGAGACCGGTGTAGACGAGGGCAAACTCGTACTCGAAGCCGGGCCCGGCTCCGGCCCGGGCTTCCATAGTCCTCAAGAGACCTCGCGCCCGCTCCGGCTGACCGGTGGAAGCCAGCGCGTATGCGAGAGGGGCCACGTACTGGGGATGGTTGTCAGTCAAAGAGACGGCACGTTCCAGATGTGAGATTGCCTCCGGCACCTTGCCGAGCCCCAGGTACGCCTCCCCCAACCACCAGTGCGCTCTCGGAAAGCCGTCGTCTAGTTCGACGGTTCGCTGCAGCACTTCCACGGCATGCTCCGAGTCGCCGGAGAGATGATACGCCCACCCAGCTCCCGAGTTCATGATCAGCGAAAGTGGATCCAGCTCTCGGGCTCTTTCGAAGCTCGGCAGCGCTTCCTCCCAGCGTCCGACCGCGGTCAGGTACCAAGCATACCAGTGGTGGACTAGCGCGTAGCCGGGACGAAGTCTGATGGCGCGCCGGAATTCGGCCTCGGCGGTAGGCCAATCGAAATCGTACCAGAAGTGAATCCAGCCCACCACGTTGTGAGCCTCGGCAAGATCGGGATCGAGGTCCAGCGCTTGGCGGGCAGCCTGGCGCGCCTCGGGAAGAGCTTCGGGGGCTGTCATGGCGCCGTAGGCCGCCAGCATGGAGTACGACTCGGCGATGCCTGCATACACCAACGCGTAGTCGGGGTCCAGGCGCGTTGCAGCGCGGAAGTGCTCGAGCCCCTCAAGCATGCTCTCCCCTGTGCGCTGGTTGAGGAAGAAGCGTCCTCTCAGATACTCCTCGTAGGCTTGCAAATCTCCCGTCGGCGGGCGCTCGATTCGAGCCTGCTCCTCCGTCGAGATTTCCGCTTCCGCCGTCGTCGCGACCAGGCGCGCCACCTGGCTCTGGATGGCCAGGAGGTTCTCGACCGAAAGCGCCGTGTCGAAGCTCTCGGCCCAGATGTGCTCATCCTCCTGCGCGTCGATCAGCTGAAAGTTCATCCGTACCTGATCGCCTACCCTGAGCACTCCACCTTCGAGGAGATAGCGGGCGCCCAGCTCCTGCCCAATCACTCGAGCATTCTTGGGGCTGTCCCGGTATTCGACGGTCGAAGTCCGCGAGATCACCTTGAGCGCCCCGATCCGTGACAGCTGCGTGAGGATCTCTTCGTGCATGCCATCCGTGAAAAACCGATCCTCCGGCCGGTCGCTCAGGTTCTGCAGTGGCAACACGGCGATAGATCGTGGCGGGAGCTCCGTGGCCTCAGCTGCCGCTTCCGTCGGGGCCGCTTCTGTCGCCGGCGCCTGCCTCCCAGCTCTACGCACGTTTGCCACCGCGGCCGCGGCGAGAATGAGGAGCACCGCCAGCATTCCGAGCTCAAGTGCACTTACCCGTTGCCTCCCCTTCTCGCCGTGGTACCAGGCGAGGACGAGTGCTGTGAGGAATCCGATACCGAGAAGAACGATGGCGATGCGGACCAGGATTTCAGGCCCACCGAAGCGCTCAAGAACAAAAGCAAAGAACTCCAGGAAGAGCCACGCACCGGCCAGGTAAGCTACAGCCCACTGGACGAGCTTCCGTTGTCTCAACCGCTCCCAAAGCGAAGACAAATGAGTCCTCCTACCTATGCACTCAAGCTAGGAGGACAACCAGATCCAGCAAGCAGCTTCAAAGCAGGCCCCAACTCCGGCGGGACACGCTCGGGGTTAGCGACCCCCGCCGCGCCGGCGACGGGCTCCACGCTCCAACAGTCGCTGCAGCTCGAGACGAAGGCGCTGGGCCTGCTCGCTGACCCACTCCTCGCCGTCACGCAGCCAACGAACGACCGCATAAGGCGAGCAGCTGCGGCGTGGCGCCGTGCCCCGCAGGAACAGCTCGCGCTCGCCGCGACATCCGAGGCCGGCGCGCAGGCCGGAGCGCGGGTCGACTTCCACCACCTCGATTCCTGGCGGTATACTGAAGCGGTCGCCACCGTACGGACCCTCGTCGCCGTACGAGCCGACGGCGTCGACCAGGAAGCGAGTGAAGATGGGCAGCGCGGCCCCGGCCCCGGGCAAGTCGATGCTCCGCGCATCATCGAATCCGACCCAGACGCCCATCGTCAGCGACGGGGTGTAGCCGATGAACCAGCCGTCGCGGAAGTCGTTCGTCGTCCCCGACTTCGCGGCCACCTCGCCGCGGTAGCCGAGCGAGCGCAGCCCGCGGCCGGTGCCGCGCTCGACAGCTCCGCGC
>JASFTI010000405.1:0-3548 GCA_050053635.1 Gemmatimonadales bacterium | reverse complement strand
CGATCACTGTGGCCGGCGATGCGACGTACAGCGCTGACGTGACGGTGCCGGGCGAATTGCCGGATACGGAGACCGGCGTGTTGATGATCGTCGAGGACGTGATGCTGTTGATCGATGACATCGACCCCGTAGATCCGATGGTATACACCTTTGTCCTATCGAGCGGCACCATTAGCTTGGACGGGGACGGCGAGATCGACTTCGACGATCCTCCCGACGGTATTACCGAGCCCGCGAATATCGAGATGGTGCTGCAACTTCAGTAGACCTTCCCGAGAGAAGTAACACTGGGCGACGGTCGCGAGACGCGGCCGTCGCCCTTCTTGTCGACGGTTACATATTTGCAGGTCAAGGATCCTTCGGGCACTGGCAGGAGATCCGCAGAACGCAAGGTCTGGTGAGCCTGGGCCCTCTGCCTTCGTCCCGAACTTGTCGTCGGCATGGCCCTGATTGATATTCAGGCGAGCTCCGGCTATCCTCGCTACGAAGACGAGTTCTCAGCGACAATTGTGATGACCAGACTCCTACCCACCGTATACTCGGACAAGAACAACTCCACCTTCTTCGACTTCGGAGGTACGCTGATCACGGTCGGCTACGAGGTGATCGAGCGGAAGAAGTGGTTCGTGCTGCCCGGTCCCTCGCTGGCCCGCGTCGAGATCAACGTCGGCGACGGCGAGTCCGTCATGTCGTACGAGTACTCGGTGCCGCGCACGCGCCGGGTCGGTCCCGAGATCGCGGCTGTCGAGCGCGGTCTCTACAGCCTGCTGGACGAGGCGGTCCGCGCGACGATGCAGGCCAAGGTGTTGGAGGACGCCGAGCGGGAAGTGAGGGCGCTGGAGATGGAGCACCTGTTCGAAGGTGGCAGCACCGCCCGCGAGTCGAGAGGCGACGCGGCGGCCGCCCGAAGAGTCCGCGAGCAACAGCTGCTCGAGGAGTTAATAGACAGGCTGATCACGGCGGTCCGGCACGTGACCAACGTGACGTCGCTGAGCGCCGAAGGGCTCGAGGCGCACCAGAGCGACCGGGGCCAAGCACTCGAGAAGGTGGTTCAGTCGACCAGTCTCGCCTCGGTTCTCGAAGCCCAGGGCGTGCTAGGCGCGGTGGAGGCGTTTCTCGATTACGAGCTCGAGGCCACTACTGATGTGAACACGCTGAAAGACCGGACGTTGGGCTACCTCGACCGACTCCGTGATACGAGTCGCGACTCGCTGCCGGCGATCAGCTACGAGCAGGCGCACATTATCGCAAACGAGTTCGTGCCCACCTATGTGGCGATGAAACGGAAATACGACGCAGCGGCCGCCGTACCGTCCGACATCGTCGGCCACGCGTTCGGGAGTTTCTTCGGCGGTGGAATCACTGGATGGTTGGTGCTCTCGGTCTTCGGCGAGACGGTGATTCGAAATATCACCGGCACGTATGTAGATATACCAGGCTGGTATATCGGTGCAGCAATCGCGTTCGTCTGGCCCTACCTCAAGGCTGCGAAGGGCGCGATGACGCGGGAGAAGAAGTTCGAGAGAAGACGTCAAAAGCTGATGCAGCGACTGACGAAACGGTTGGGCCTCGTCTGGCCGGAGGGCGGCAGGCGGCTGCCCGGCTGAGACGAGTCGCTAGGGCATCACGGCCCGCTGGCGAATGTATGCCAGAAGGTCCGGCGTCGATCTGAACCACTCACCGCGAATATGGGCATCCGAGAAGCTCGTGTGCAGCTCGCGTTGCAGCTCGCCAGCGTTCCGCGCCGGGATCACACCGAGCAGTTTCAGCTCCGATGGGTTGCCGAGCTGCAGCTTACCGATCCGCTTGCGCAGCTGACGCTTCCTGGCGACGCCGACCTTGATCTCGCCGCCAGCGGTGTCCTGAACGAAGTAGACGATTCTCACGAAGCACCACCACCCTGGAAGACGGTGACCCCGGGCGGCTCGCCGAGTTGCTTGTAGCCTATCTGCTCGGACACATACTGCGCCGCAGCACCGCGCATATCAAGCGGCGGAGTGGACTGGCTTGCGTGTCGCCCGAGCGCTTAAGCTTTGGCGTGGTGGTAACGATTCGTTACCATAAAGGGCGGGGAGGGCAGGCGGCCCGTGACGGCATGTTGTGATTTTCCAAGGAGTTATCCCCAACGGCTCCGCTGGCATCCCCCTTGCCGGTCTGGGGGTGGGTGGCGCCCCCGTAGCGTTGCCCCTAACGTGAGCCCGTTAGCCCCGAGCCCGAGGGCCACTGCCCCATGAGCTTCCGCGCCAAACTGCTCGCTCTGTTCGCCGTCCTCGGCGTGGCTCCCGTCGTCGCGCTGGGCGTGTTCAACTACGTGCGATCGATGGAGGCGGTGGAGTCGTTGATCGGCGCGCGTACGGCGAGCATTGCCGAGCGGGCGGCGACGGAAATCGCCGAACGCTACACGCTTCGTCAGTCCGACCTGCTTCTGCTGGCCGAGAATGCCGAGACACAGCGGCTGTTCCGCGCCCGTTCGACTGGTGACGAGGAGTCGGTGACTACTGCCTACGAGATGGCTGACGTCTACCTGCGCCGGGCATGGAGGGTGATGGCTCGGTCCTATCGTTGGATCGAGTTCCGCGATAGTACGGGTGCCTTGTTGTACTGGCTCGGTGCAAGCCCCAGCGAGCGGGCGATAGGGGAGGAGTATGGTGGCGCCGAGCTGCAAGACGTGATCAGGGTCGACCAACCGATACGGGACATCGAGGGCACGGGCGACTTTGGAACGCTGGTCGCCGCCGTCCGAACTCACGCGCTGATTCCAGACGAGGCGCTTGCGGCTTCGTTCGGCCGCGCGGGTTACTCGGTGATTCTGGACCGAGCCGGCGAGCAGGTGCTTTTCCATCCTCGTCGCTCATTCCTGAAGCAGAGCACCACTGTGCTCCTGGGATCGGGGAACTGGAATGTGGACGCGAGGCTCCTTCCGGAAGGTGGAGGCAAGTTCAGCTATGAAGAGGAGGGGGCAACGCGAGTCGCATCCTTTGTCAGCCTGAAGTCACCACCGTGGACCATAGTCTCCTCGGCTTCCGTCGACGAATTCGCGCCGCCGTTCGCCCGGACACGGCTCGTGAACCTCGGCCTAATGCTACTAGTGGCGGTAGTGATCTCGGTGGCGTTCCTGCTGACGACACGTAGGATGACGCGATCGCTCAGATCGCTGACCGCGGCGGCCGACGAGGTGGCGGGAGGCAACTTTGAGCCGGCTTTGCCGGAGGCGGGAGGCGACGAGGTTGGCAAGCTGTCGGCGGCGTTCGCGATTATGGTCGATCAGGTCCGCGACATGTTGCGCCGAGTCCGGGAGAGCCGCCACCTGGCCGTCGTCGGGCAGTTCGCCTCGCAGCTCTCGCACGAGATCCGCAACCCGCTCACATCGATCAAGCTGAACCTGCAGAGTCTGCAGCGAGATGCGGCGGCCGGCCGCATCCCGGAGGACTCAGCCCGACCGGTCGACATCTGCCTGCGGGAGGTCAGTCGGCTGGATCGGGTGGTGCGCGGGGTCCTCGACGTGGCCCGCACCCGCTCGGCGCGGCTGGAGCCCTGTTCGGCTCACG
>JASFTI010000404.1:0-3559 GCA_050053635.1 Gemmatimonadales bacterium | reverse complement strand
TGCGACGCGTCATCGCGGAGACTGCGGTGCTCGAACCCGACCCGGGGCCGCCGCCTGGTTCCACGAGTGAGGCGCGAACCATCCTCTACGGTTCGTCCTCGTTCTGGACGGTCAACCGGGCCAGCCTTTTCCGCATCGACCACAAAGCTGGCACGGCCCGCTTGATCGGGCCCAACGGGCTGACGGTGGGCAGCGAGCGGATCAGCGCCCTCGACTTCGACCCGTTCAGTGGGAAACTCTACGGCATCAAGGGCGGCGCCTGTCACGGCGCCATCCTCATCACCATCGACCCGGCGACGGGCGCCGGGAGCGTGGTCGGGACGCTGCAGGGCCAGGGTCTCGATTTCACGCCCGGCCCCAACTGTTCCGGCGGTGCCGATGCGCTCGCCTTTGCGGCGGATGGCACACTGTACATCGGCGGTTGGTACGGCGGGTTCCCCCAGGGCAAGATCATGAGGGTGGACAGGAAGACCGGCGCCGTCCTCGAGTACCATCCAACGCCCGTCGGGTTCGGCGACTGGAAGGGGCGCCGCGCCCACATCGCCGGGATGGCCATAGACGCCGCTGGCACCGTGTGGATCTCTCGCGGTGGCAGCCTCGCGACCGGCCAGATCAACACGATCGACCCGCAGACCGGCGACATAACGTCGACCGTCTACCTGACCGATGCCGCCGGCGAGCCGGAGAAGGAGGTAGTGATCTCGGACATAGCTTTCGCTCCCGACGGCACGCTCTACGCGTCGACCGGCTGGGAGAACGCGCTGGCGGTCATCGATCCCGCCACCGGCGAGCTGACCCGGATCGGACCGTTCGGCCCGGCGGTCGAGCGGATCTCGGGGCTCAGCGCCGAGCCCGCCATCCTGCAGCATCTGCTCGGCCGCTACTGGTTCCGCGAGGCGGTGAGCGGCCGCTCGCCCGCCGCGGTCCTCGACGACCGGTCCAATCCCGTCGACCTGACGATCAGCTACGGGCCGGCCCTGGAATGGACCGTTCGGGACGGCCACCGCGGGCTGCGCTCGATGCGCTTCCGGCACCGCGGTCTGGTGGCCGGTGAGGTCGTGGGCTCGAAGTACGAGGCCGCGCTCCACGATGCGACGAAGGCAACGTTCGTCGTCGTCGCTTCCTGGGTCGACCCGCGCCACGTGCAGCGCATCGCCGGCTTCGCTTCGGGCGACAGGCGCGGGCGTCGCGTTGCCATGTTCCAGACCGGCCGCAATGGCCACCCGTCGATGCAGCTCCGTACGCGCAGCCGGTCGAGAGTCGATGTGCGCTGGCCCCTCGATCTCGACGACGACGTGCGCCGCGTCTTCCATGTCGTGTACGACTCTGAAGACCCGGTCCCCGAACGGCGGGTGCGACTCTATGTCAACGGCGTCGATCAGGGACCGGGCCGGCCCTCGAAGCGGCGCTGGCCGGCGCTCGGCGACGGACTCGACTTCGATGTGCGGGATCTCGAGCTGCAGATGATGAACCGTACCCGGCGTAAGAGCTCGAAGGCGCTGAAGGGTACCGTCTTCTACTACGCCGTATACGAAGCGGCGCTATCGCCGGCCGAGATCGCCGGGAACGCGGCGGCCCTGCTGCGGGATGATGATGACCTTTAGAGGGTAGGCAGTAGGCAGTGGGCGGTAGACGTCGCACCGTGCACCGTCTACCGCCCACCGCCTTACCGCCTACCGATCCGCACGCTTCCGTTCGTCGTGGTGACGCGGATCGTTTTGCCGCCGTCACCGAGCGTCGCCTCGATTCGGCGATCGATGCGGCCCTGGACCATGATCGGGAAGTCGATACGGAACGATCCGTTTACCGTGCCCGTCTCCAACCGGCAATTGTAATCTTCCGGCATGTAGAGCTTGACCCCGCCGTTCGTGGTCTGGACGTCCAGGCCGGCACCTTCCCACTCGTCGCCCGACAGCTCGATGGTGACGCCGCCGTTCGTCGTGCGGCCGTCCACGTCACCCTCGAGGCCGCTCAGGTGGACGCCGCCGTTCGTGGTTCGGAAGCGCATCCGGCCCGACACATCGTTGATCGTGATGCCGCCGTTCGTGCTCTCGAGCTCCAGGTTCGAGTCGTAGGGGACGTAGAGCCGGTAGCTCACCGACCAGCTTTCGCCGCGGCCGGTACGCGGGCCATCCGACTCGATCGTCCGTCCCATGTTGACGTCGACCTCGTCGACGATCTCCCGGGCGCCGCCGGCGTCGCGGCTCTGGGCCTGCACCTTGGCACGCACCAGGATCTCGTTACGCTCCCAGCCCTCGACCTTGATCCCGCCGTTGGGGCTGGCGTCGACGTCGATGACGTCACGGTCGGCGGGCAGGGTGAACTCGCGGACCTCGCAGTAGTGGTCCCGGTCGCGGTCGTAGCCGCTCTCGCGGCACCAGTCGTCGTCCTGGACGACCCGGGCCTCCTGGGGGGCAGGGGCGCCGGCGCCCGATGCCGCGCAGGCCAGCCCTACGAGGACCAACGGCAGCAGGTAAGGCCTCGAATGCATCGCTCTTTCCCCTTCTTCCGTGCTGTGATTGGGTGTGAGGCTATCACCTGGTTGGACATTACGATGGGGCGAAAGGTTGCGTTTCAGGCGGCCGGTGGCGGGCCGCTCGGGGCTACCGACCGGGACGCGTCGGGCCTATTTTTGGGTTCCGGCACCCTTGCAGGCGGAGGAGTGAGTGGAGGAAATCCTCGCCATCGTTTTCGTTCTCGGCATCCCGAGCCTGGCGCTAGCCACGCACGTCGTGGTTCGGCCGCTGATCCGCGAGTACGCCAAGCTCAAAGGCATCAGGGCGGAAAAGGAGGAGATCGAGGGGCGCATGTCTCGGCTCGAGGACGTGGTCCACGATCTCGACCGCCAGGTCAACCGGCTGATCGAGGCGGAGCATTTCCGGCGGGAGCTGGAGACCGGCGGCCGCGACCGGCGCTCGCTACCCGACGTCTAGATCCCACTTGAGACGAACCGTTAGTCTGTTCCCCACGGCCACCGAGATAGCGTTCGCCATCGGCGCGGGTGACGACGTCGTCGGCGTGTCCCATGCCTGCGACTATCCGCCGGAGGCGGGCGAGCGCACCGCGGTAACCAAGCCGCGCTTCGACGCGACCGAATTGTCGAGCCGCGAGATCCACGAACAGAAGATCGAGGCGATGAACAGGTTCGGCAGCATCTACCGCCTCGACGAGACGGCGCTCTGGGGGATGCAGGCGAAGGTGTTCATCACGCAGGGACCGGCCGACATCTCCCTCGTCTCGCTGCCCGGTGTACGAGCCATCGCCGAAGGCCTCAACCCTCGCCCTATTCTGCTCATTCTCAACCCTCGGCATCTCGACGATGTGTTCGATGACCACGCCCGCGTCGGGTTCGCGCTGCGTCACCTGGAGGAGGCGCGCGAGCTGGTCAACCAGCTGGAGCGCCGGATCGAGGCCGTCGAAGGCAACCTGCGTGGCGCGCGCCGTCAGAGCGTCGCGTTCCTCCAATGGATGGACCCGCCCATCGCCGGCGGCCACTGGGTGCCCCAGCTCATTGAGCTCGCCGGCGGCCGCGACCTGCTGAACACCGCGGGCCTGGCGC
>JASFTI010000403.1:0-3565 GCA_050053635.1 Gemmatimonadales bacterium | reverse complement strand
TCTCTGCAGAGGATGGCTCGGTGTTTTCGCGAACCGACTCGCTGCCGTTGCTCAAGCATTTAGGGCGCGAATTCGCCTACGGCCTGATCGCCGATCTGTATCCCGTGCTGACGCAGTATCGGTATACCAGGCGCGAGGGGACCTGATCGATGACGAACCCGGCGAGCAGGACGCTGAATTACGGGGTTGGCGCCACCTTCGGTGCGGTCATGGTGTTTTGCGTGGCGCTCTTATTCGGCCAGCCAGAAGAGTCGACGAATGGTCCGAACCCGGATCTGGAGCGGGGCACGACCGAGCAGATCCGGATGATCTTGATCGGCTCGTCGGCCTGCGGTGCGCAACGCAACGAGGATCTCAGGGAAGCGATCGAGGCGGCAAAGCGAGATCTTGCCGAGCGGTTCACTGGAGAGGGGAAACAGTTCGCCAGCACGGGAGTTGCTCTCGATTGGCGTATCGAGGACGGCCTCGAGTTTCTGGGCGCGTTCGGCGAGTTCGACGAGGTCATCGTTGGCGGCAACTGGCTCAACGCGGGAGCGGTACGGTACATCTGGCGCGACTTCCCCGGGGCATCAACGGTGCCGCAGGTGGTCGTGCTGAAGCGATCGGTAACCGTATCGAGCAGCACGATATCCGTGGGTGAGGAGGAGCTACTCGCACGATTGGCGGGTACCGAGCAGGTCATGAAATGGGTGGACTTGGGGGCGCCAATCGCGCACCAGTGAGAGCGGGGCGAGGTTTTTCGGAAGTGCATGCTGCCGTTCTGCGGGAGGTGGAGCTGTGGACAGTGCAGTCTTGACGCGAGAGGCTGACAGAGCGCGACCGTTACCGGAACCCATTGTCTATCCCGAAGAGCTGCCGGGCGCCCGCAAGGTTATCCCCGTTCGGGCGTTCACGGTCAGCCTGCTGGCGCTGGGCGTGGCGACGGTCGGGGCCTTTACCAGCCCCGAGGCCCTAGCCGGGTACGACGCTCTGTCGTGGCTTCTTCTGCTCGTCCCTGTCTTCCTTTTCTCTTACTACCGCGGATGGGGGGGCAGCGTCCGGGTGCTCGTGGCCGGCGTTGCCTCCGTTTTGACGATCGAGCTGGCGGCCGCGCTAATCTTCGGGACGACGGTGGGGTGGCTATTCTTATTCCTGGTGGGGCTCGTTCTTGTGGCTGTGGGCATCGGGTCAGGTATACTGTCGGAGCTTCTCCATCGGGAGCGGCTGCACGCGCTCGCCTACGCCTACAGTGATCCATTGACCGGGCTGCCCAACCGGCGGCTGCTGAATTTCATGCTCGACAAGGTGTTCGCCGCGGGTAAGCGCGGTTTCTCCTACGTGGTGGTTCTCTTCGGGGTGGACGGCCTAAAGGACTACAACAGCCAGTTCGGCCAAGCGGCGGGAGACGCAGCTCTTCAGCTAATGGCTGAGGTCGTCAACGAGCACACCAGGCGCATGAACACCAGCGGCCGGTACTATGGCGACAAGTTTCTCTCGGTCCTTCTTGGTGCGGACCGGGACGGGGCTTGGGTATATGCCGAGAGGGTGCGGGAAGCGATCGCGGACCTGACGCTGCCAAGCGGAGCCAAGCTTACGGTGAGTGCAGGAGTTGCCCTGGCGAACCCCTCGGGGCGGCACTGGGACGAGCGGGTCCGAGCAGCAGAGGACGCGATCGGGCGCGCGAAGTCGCTGGGCGGCGACTGCTGTGTCTGTGCGGGTGAGTATTGAGTCCTTCCATTCATCAAGATCTACCACTCATCAGAACGTAGACCGCGCCCTTGAATCTGGGCGCTTGGGGTTTCTGGCCCCCAAGCTTGCCAAGTCCGCTCCGGTTTAGCCACAACGCTCGAGACCCCCTAAGTGTTAGTAGTAGCTGAGCCCCTTTCGGCCCAGTCCAACCCGTGTGTCGGGTACCCCTGGAAGAGAACGTGTCCGGTTCAGGCTCGCCGGCGCGGCAGCGCGAGTCGAGGAGAGGAAACATACGTATGGTACGACAGTCAGCGAAACTGACCGGCGTAGTTGTAGCCTGTACGGTTATGTCGTGTTCCCTGGCGGCCGCCCAGGAGCCTGCAGCCGACTCGGCGGTTGAGGCTCTCAGTGTGTTTCTCGACTGCAATGCCCGGAACTGCGACTTCGATCACTTCCGGCGCGAGATAACCTGGGTGAACTGGGTTCGCGACCGACTCGATTCGGACGTGCACCTACTGGTGACGTCGCAGCGGACGGGGGGCGGAGGGCAGCACTACACGCTCGACTACCTGGGCCAAGGTGCGTTCGCGGGCATCGAGAAGTCGCTCTCCTACATCTCGGACCCGGACGGCACCGACGCGGAGGTGCGAGATGGCCTGACCCAGACGATCGCCCTGGGGTTGGTACAGTTCGTCGAAACAACGCCGCTGGCGGCGCGACTGCGGATCATGTACGAAGCGCCCGAGGTCGCGGTCTTGCAGCGGGAGGAGGAGGACCCGTGGAATCTCTGGGTGTTTCGGTTCGACTTCGACGGATCGGTGGAAGGCGAAGAGTTCGAGAACAGCTACTCCATAAGCGGCGGTGCGAGCGCCGACCGCGTCGCCGAGGACCTCAAGGTCAACATCGACCTGGATGGCCGGTACCGGCGCCGGGAGATCGAATTCGAGGAAGATGGTGGTGTGGAGATCTACGAGGACTGGGACTACTCCGCTGACCTGCTAATGGTATGGAGCCTGAGCGATCATTGGTCTGCAGGCGGAACGGCGGCGGCAGATGTATCGACGCGGGTGAACAGGGATCTGGCGCTGTTCGGGGGTCCGGCCATCGAGTACAACATCTTTCCCTACGAGGAATCCACTCGCCGTCAGTTGACGTTCCGTTACAAAGTTGAGGCGGCCGCCTTCTGGTACATGGAGCAGACCGTGGAAGGCGAGTGGAGTGAGGTCCTGCCGCGCCACAGCCTGATCGTAGGGGCGGCCGTCCAGCAGCCGTGGGGCGAGATCCACGGATCTCTTACGGGAGTGCAGTACTTGCACGATCTGGAGACCCACAGCATCACCGCGTTCGCGAATCTCGAGTACCGGCTATTCCGCGGATTCAACTTCGACATCGACATCGAGATCGCCCGCGTCAAAGACCAGTTCTACCTGTCGGCGGCGGGCCTCGATCCGGAGGACATTTACCTGAGGAGGCGGGCCAGGGAGACCGATTTCCGCTACGAACTGAGCGTCGGCTTCAGTTACCGCTTCGGCTCGAAGTTCGCCAACATCGTGAATCCGCGGATGGGACGTTTCGGTCATTGGGGTCGCTAGGTCCCCGGGCTCCGAACCCCAGCAAAACGGAATCAGGACCCAAGCTCAGTCCTCCTCGAGGGGATGACAGACTCTGATGTCGACGCCATCTTCGGCGGGCAGGACCACGGCACCGCGCGCGGCGGGCGTCAGTATGTCGAACGCGATGGGTGGTCCGGCATCGAACTCGATCTCTTGGACCGGTAGGCGCGACAGGTTGGTGATAAGGATGCCGCTGCGCGGATGGATCACGTGGTTCTGCTCGAGCACGGCCAGGCCTTCCTGCAGCCGCATAGCTTCCAGCGTGTGCAGTGCCTTCCGCAGGT
>JASFTI010000402.1:0-3575 GCA_050053635.1 Gemmatimonadales bacterium | reverse complement strand
TGTCCACGTCCACCTCCTGCGAATCGCCGGCCGCAGTCTGGCCCTCGCGCCCGGCACAACCGGCGCCGAGGCTCAGCAGGCCGACGAGCGGAAGTGCAAGGCCGGCCGTCAGCCACCGGCACTTGGCGATAAAGCGCGAGGGGGAGCGCCCCACCCTCCCCCTCGGCAGTTGAACAGCGTCGAGCCCAGCGAGTAGGTCGATCAATTCACTGTGAAGCAGGCCGTGCCAGTCCCGCTCTGACCGTCGGGATTGGTGACGGTCACATCGCGAGGACCGGGCGCTGCGCGCGGGCTGATCCGCAGGCTGGCATCTAGCTGTCCGGAGTCCATGTAGGTGACGCGACGGACGGCGACTCCGGCCCCGAAGCTCACGGTGGCGTCGTCCTGGAAGTCGGCGCCGAAGATGCTGACGGTCAGCTTGTCCTTCCGACTACCGGTGCTCGGATCGCAGCGGGACACGGTCGGCGCCGGTGTCGGCACCGTGGGCTCGTTAACCGTGACGGTGGTCGTCGCCGCATCGTTGGACGCATTCTCGTCTCCGGCGAGCGCGTGTCTCGCCTCGAGCTCGTGATCGCCAGGGCTCTCGCCAGTAGTGTCCCACTGATAGGTCAGGGTCGTCGACGCGTCGGCGTCCAGTCCACCCACGGCCTGCGTTAGAACGGGCGAGCCATCGGTCAGATCCGTCAGCGTCACATCGAAGCCGCCGACGTCATTGGTACCCACGTTCCGCACCGTGACATTGACGTCAACCAGATCGCCCGGGTCCACCGAGCTTGGCGCATCGACGTTCGTCACCGCAACATCGGTGGTCGTCGTCGCGGCAGTCCCGTCGATCGAAACGCCGAACTCCTTCAGCACCAGGTCGATGCGGTTGGCGAAGGTCCGCTCGCTGCCCCCGGCGAACAGCAGTCCCACCGGGTTCTTCTGCGCGTCGTCGGTGACGATCAGCGAGCCCGAGTCGCCGCCGCCGCTGAACGTGCCGGGGCTGATCCCGAGCTGATCGTAGAAGTAGGCCGACTTGATGCAGAAGTTGAAGATCGCCTCATAGCAAACCTCGACGAAGACGTTCACCTCGGTGACCGTGCCCTGCGTGAGCTTCGTCGTCCTACCATACTTCTGCACCGGCAGACCCAGCAGGTCGGCGGTGCTGTCGAAGTAGCCGTCACCGTTCGCGTCCCCGTAGATCGTCTCGTTCGGCGTTCCGTAGCCGTCGGCTGGCGTCGAGTTGCCAAGGTCACCCGTAGACGAAAGCGCGATAGCGGCGTCCATCGTGTTGTAACCGCTGAACGAGAAGTCGATGGGCACGTAGCTGTCCAGTACTCCCATCTGGTCGCCCGGGTACTGGCCGCCATCGAAGGGGCCCGGCTGCAGCACCGGATCACCCAGGTTGGCACGGTTCTGGTCGGCGTAGACGTGGTTGTTGCTCAGGGCGTAGACGTTGCCCAGCGCGTCCCGTACGCGCGCCCCGATCGTGCCCGCCGTGATGTTGGGATGACCAGTCGATACCCCCGTGGGCACCGGCCGCGGAAAGCGCTTCGTCGGATCGGTCCGCGCCATCACGAGCCCCGTCACCTTCGCCTCCACCGGCAGTCCCTCCAGCCGCGTCGGGAGCTCGGCGATACCCGACCGCGCGGTAAAGACCCGCACAACGGGTTGACCGTCCGCGCCCAGCGCCGTCGCGGTCCCGACGACGCCGGGGATCTTGATGAGCTGGCGAGTGTGCCGGTCCTGAACGGCGATGGCCGTCTGGACGGCCAGCCGCTGGCTGAGCACGGCATCGGGAGGCGCCGTTAGCTCGCCGGCATCGCGGCCGCAGCCGACCCAAACCGCGCCGGCAACGAAGCCCAGAACGGCTACAGAGATTGTCCGTCGACGTGAGATCGGTGAGGACATGCGACTCCCTCCTGCAGGTGTGTTTGGGACTCCCGGCGGGGAGGAGCACTGCACAGCAGCACCGAGCTACAGCCCTACCAGGGTAGGCTGCAGCCCAGGTGCTGTCAACGACTTCCGTTGGCAGTCTTCGTGACCTACGGTTGCTCGTCGTAGTAGAACCGCACCTGAAGCAGGCGCAGACCGTTGTTGTCGTAGGCCCAGAAGTAACCCTCCAAGCAATCGGCGAAGAGGCTCACGGTCGATTTCCGTCGCAGGCCAGTGAAGCGCCGCTGCCTTCGGGCAACTCGATCGTTGCGGTCGAACGCTGTCACTTAGCACGGGCGTCGGTGAGAGGTGTGCCACTTTCGTGCCGCGTCAATAGCCGTTTCCGCTATGACACTTAGCCGACCTACAGCCAATCTGACCGGGAAGTTTTTGCCGAGGTTGGGAACTATGTCTTGAGGCCTAACGCGCTGAGTGGCCGGCTAGCTCTCTTCCCTTCCTGTCAGCCGGGCCAGCGCCCGGCGAGCCGCCTCGACCTCGCCGCCGAGCTCGGGATCGGGCTCGGCCCAGATCTCTAGGAAGTTCCGGTAATGGCGGACGGCCGCACCGACGTCCCCGCGCGACTCTTCCAGCCGCGCCAACCGCAGCTCGATCAGCGGCAGCTGCAAGCGGACGAATGCGTTGCCCGCGAGCCGGGCGGGTTGGATCATGTCCTCCAGATAAGCCACCGCCGAGTCGGGTTGGCCCAGCTGCTCGAACGACACTCCGGCCACGAAGTCCGCCAGGACTTCCCAGTTGCCCACTCTGAGGTCCAGCGCCCGCATCCGGCGCATTAGCTCGATCGCGTGCTGCGCGTCACCGTCGTGAAGCGCTCGCGCCGACCCGGCGAGCCGCTCGCCGTAGTGGCTGACCAAGTGGGCGCTGTCGGGGAACGGCGGGTAGGCCGTCTCGACCTGCGCCGCCAGGTCGGGCATCTCCAGCAGGTAGGCGACGACCTGGAGGGTCTGCCGGGCGATGAAACGTTCCGGCTCGGCCAACGACTGCGGCTCGGCGTAAACGATCACCCGCTCGAACAGGGAGCGTGCCGCACCGTGACGGCCGCGCATCGCCTCGGCTATGACCGCGAACAGCGCGGGGGGACCATAGAGGAACCTCTCTCCACGCTGGAGACGGAACTCGGCCACCGCCAGCTCCCGCTCGATGCCGCGCCGCAGGCGGCCGCGGGCGATGTCCAAGGCGCCGCAGCGGGTTCGCAAACCCGCCAGCCGCCGGGCACTGGCCGCTGCTGCCAACAGCGAGTCGCAGAGAAACTCCGCGCGTTCCCATTCACGTCGGCCCAACGCCTGGGCGTGCGACCAGTCGGCCGCCTGCTCGTCGAAGCCGAGCTCTCGCGCCACCCGGATGAAGCTGTCGGCGACCTCCCAGCGACCGGTCCAGCGGGCGTTGCCAATGACGTGACCGTACGACAACGCCGAGTACGGACGCAACTCCGCCGTGCGGAGTGACGCCTGGTACGCCCGCTCTCGCTCACCGAGTCGCTCGGCCATCACGGCCAGGTTGTTCGCCGCCGTGCCCTCATCCGGGTAGCGTGACAGAATCAGTTCGTAGATCTGCAGCGCCCTGCGATAGTCGAACTGCACGTGGGTGTAGTAGGCCGCCTCGGTCAGCAGCCGCTCTCTCTCTGTCAGTCCGTCGCGGAG
>JASFTI010000401.1:0-3602 GCA_050053635.1 Gemmatimonadales bacterium | reverse complement strand
AGCCCGGCGCCTCGCCGACCACCAGCAGGTCGGCCTGGCTGTCACCCTCACCGAAGACCACCGCCGTTCGGCCCTCGGCCAGCCGGCAGCGCCTGCAGGCGAGTACCTCGACCCGCAGCTCATCGAACGGGTCGCCGGAGCCTGGCGCAGCGGCGCCAGCCGCCTCGCGCACGGCCGGCGCCTCGACGCGGGCCGCGCCCGCCTGCGGGGCCGGCGCACGCAGCCGCTCGAGCAGCTCGGCGTTCGTGTAGCCCTCGAGGTACAGCTCGCGCTGCCCCAGTTCGGCTCTCTGTGTCAGATAGCGGGCCAGAAGCTCGCGCCTGGTCGCTCGCTCAGTCACCCGGCAGGAGTCTCTCCGCTCGGTCGAGGATCTCGTCGGCTACTTCCGCCTTCAGCATCAGGGGCAGCGTTTCCGCCGCGCCCGAATTGTCGATAATCGTCACCCGGTTCGTCTCGACCTCGAATCCGGCGCCCGGCTGGCTGGGGTCGTTGAGGACGATGAGGTGGGCGCCCTTCTCCTCCAGCTTGCGGCGCGCCGAATCGACTCCAGCTTCGCCAAGTTCGACCGCGAACGCAACAAGCAGACAATCGTCGGGCGCGGCGCGGCCGGCCGTCGCCAGGAGATCATCACACGGCTCGAGGGCGATGGACTCGAGGCCGCTGGCGCGCCGGATTTTTTCTCGGCTCGGCGCGGCGGGCTTGAAGTCGGCGACGGCCGCGGCCATGAAGACGGCCGACGCATCGGCCAGCGCCTCGTTCAGCGCGGCACCCATCTGCTCCGCCGTCTCCACCGCGCGCACGTCGGCGATCTCGGGCGGCGCCGGGACGTGCGAGGGCCCGGTGATCAGGACGACATCGGCGCCGCGCCGCCAGGCGGCGGCAGCGATCGCGTGACCCATGCGCCCGGATGAACGGTTCCCGATGAAGCGGACCGGATCGACCGGCTCCCAGGTGGGACCCGAGGTGACCACGACCCGCTTGTCGCGCCACTCGCTCTGCCGCTCCAGCGCCCGACCCGCGTAGGCGAAGATGACGTCCGGCTCGACCATCCGCCCCCAACCCTCTTCACCCTCCGCCAACCCGCCGAACGCCGGCCCCACCAGCTCGTGCCCGTGGCCGCGCAGCGTCTCCAGGTTGGCCTGCGTCGCCGGGTGCTCGAACATCCGAGTGTTCATCGCCGGCGCCAGTACCGCTCGCTGTGGTGCGGCCAGCAGGGTCGTGGTCAGCAGGTCGTCGGCGATCCCCACGGCCAGCTTCGCCAGCAGGTTGGCGGTGGCGGGCGCGACCACGATCGCGTCCGCCCAGCGCCCCAGCTCGATGTGCTGGAGCGAACCGTCCCAGAGCGAACCCAATGCGGGCTCACCCGTCAGACCCTCGAACGTCGTGGGTCCGACGAACCGCGCTCCACTGCTTGTCAGGATGACTTTGACCTCGGAGCCCGCCTGCACCAGCTGGCGCACGAGCTCCGCCGTCTTGTAGGCGGCGATCCCACCGGATACGCCGACCAGCACCCGCTTGTCGTCGAACGGGCGCATGGACCTGGATTACGACGCCGCGCGGCGCCGCTTCACTAGACGGAACTCCATCGATCCGCCCGTCAGCTCCTTGAGAGCCCGAGTCGTCAGCTTCTCCGGCCCGTAGGGGGACTGACCGAGCCGGAGGGCATTGATCTCGCGAGCATAGCGGGCCGCCACGAGCACACCCAGGTACTTGTTGCCGGCGGCCGTTTCAGCGATTTCGTTCGGGCTGAAAACCTTCATGCAGTTCGTCGCCTCTACACGGTTTGGCCATATGCGGACGGACAAACTTACTCGCAGGTGGTGTCCCGTGGAAGGGCCCGCTCAGAGGGACTGCCGCTCCAGCCCCTCCTGGAGCTGCCGGCGCAGCTCGCCGATCTCGGCTCGCCGCCGGCTGAGCCGCTGGCGTTCTGCGGCGACGATCGTCCGGATCCGCTCGACCGTGTCGTCCAGCCGGTCGTTGATCACGACGTACTGGAACTCGTCGACGCACTTGAGCTCGTTCTTCGCCGTCTCGAGCCGCCGGCGCAGGCGCGAGGCGTCCTCGCTGCCCCGCTGCCGCAGTCGTTCCATCAGGGCATCGAACGAGGGCGGGAGCAGGAATATGGTGACCGTGTCGGAGAGCGCTTCGACCACCTGACGTGCGCCCTGTACATCGATGTCGAGGATCAGCAGGCGGCCCTGCCGTTCCGCGTCCTCGAGGTTCGCCCGCCGTGTGCCGTACAGCTCGCCGTGGACCTCGGCCCACTCGAGCAGCTCGTCGTTCCGAATCATCGCATCGAATTCGTCGCGGCCGACGAAGTGATAGTCGACACCGTCGCGCTCGCCGGGGCGGATCGAACGCGTCGTAGCTGATACGGAGAAGATGAATTCGTCGGACCGCTCGACCAGCGCGCAGGCGACTGTCGTCTTGCCGGCACCGGACGGCGCGCAGATGGCGAGGGCGAAGCTCCTCTTCATTCGACGTTCTCGACTTGCTCGCGCAACTGCTCGATCGCCGTCTTGATCTCCACACCCAGCCGCGCGATCTCCGCGTCGTTCGCCTTCGAGCCGATCGTGTTCGCCTCCCGGTGCATCTCCTGGACCCAGAAGCCCAGCCGCTTGCCCGCCGGCCCCGCGCCACCGTCGTCCAGCAGCTGCTCGAACTGTGCCAGGTGCGAGCGCAGTCGCACGACCTCCTCGTTTATGTCCCAGCGCTCGGCCAAGTAGGCGATCTCGCGCGCCAGCCGTTCCTCGTCGACCGGCGCATCGCCGCTCAGCTCGGCCACCGCCGCCCGCAACCGGTCGCGCTCCTCGATCAGCCGCTGAGGAGCGCGGGCCTCGATCCCATCGAGGGCCCCGGCCATCCTGGCGAGCGATTCCCGCAAGTCGGCGGCCAGCGCCCGACCTTCCTGCTCGCGCATCTCCGACACCATGGCCAGCGCGGTACGCGTCGCCTGCGCGACCTCATCGAAGGGCAGCAGTTCGAGCTCGTCCGGCGGCGCGGCGAAGATGTCCCCGAATCGCGTCAGCAGACCGATGTCCACGTCGCCGGTCAGCTCGTGATGGTCCTTGATCTCGTGCAGGGCCACGAGATAGGCGCCTAGCCGATCGTGATCGACCTGCACCGGGTGGACGACGCCGGGCCCCGGCCGGAAGCTCAGCCGGTAGTGCACCGAGCCACGCGACAGACTCTCACGCAGGATCTGGGTGAGCTCGGCCTCCCAGCGCTCGGCGCCGGCGGGCAGACGGAAGTGCGTGTGGAAGTGCCGGTGGTTGAGCGTGCGGATCTGCACGCTCACGATCCCGATCGCGCTCTCCCTCTGGACCTCACCGAACCCCGTCATGCTGCGGATCATGAGCATGCCTCCGTTGCGCGGGACACTTCGACTACCGCCGCCCGCTTACTATCGAGTGCCAGGTGCCGGGTGTCAATTCAACCGCGATCCCGCGTCGCCCGCGAGATGATATACTGGCCAGGCATCCGGGTTCCGGCGTCGGGACGCGTCGGCTCGGCGCGACCGCGCCTCAGTTCCAGAACTCCCACTTCACGCCGAAGTGGATCCGGGTCAGCGGCAGAGAAAGCTCGGGGATGTCCTGGGCACC
>JASFTI010000400.1:0-3616 GCA_050053635.1 Gemmatimonadales bacterium | reverse complement strand
CCCGAAAAAGCACAAACCGCCCCGCTGTCCCGTTGGGTCCCGGGGCTCTGTGTTCTTAGGCACAAGTTGTTTTCTCGCCACGCAAGCGGCATAGGCAGAGGAGTCGTCACCCCATCTTCAGTGAACCACTTCGCCGGCGGCGACCTCACCGCCGGACCGAGAACCCCTCCAGTCCTACTTGAGCTCGACTGTAGCGCCCTGCTCTTCGAGCTTGCCTTTGATCTGCTCGGCCTCCTCCTTTGATGCGGCCTCCTTGATGGTGCTCGGAGCACCATCGACCAGCTCCTTCGCCTCCTTGAGGCCAAGGCTGGTCACTTCGCGCAGCGCCTTGATGACCTGGATCTTCTTGTCACCGACGCCGGCGAGTACTACGTCGAACTCGAACTTCTCCTCGACCGCCTCAGCACTGCCAACGCCCGGCGCGGCGGCCGCCACCGCGACGGGGGCGGCAGCGCTTACACCGAACTTCTCCTCCATCGCCTTCTTCAGCTCCGACGCCTCGAGGACGGTCAGCGAGCCGATTGCGTCAAGAATCTCTTCGACTTTGCTCATCTTTTCCTACTGGTTCTGTAGTGATCAGTGATCGGTGACCCTTAATCAGTGATCAGCATTAGCTGATAACCGACTACTGACTACTGATTACCCTCTTGCTTTTTTGCCACCTCTTCGACCATAGAGGCGACGTCGCGGAGCAAGCCCTCGAGGACCCCCACGATTCCCGCCACCGGTGCGGTCAGCGAGCCGACAATCCCCGCCAACAGCTCCTGGCGCGACGGCAGCGAGGCCAGCGTCATGATCTCGTCGGCCGGAACCACGCGCCTCTCGACCACACCAACCTTTAGGGTCGGCCGATCCTCGTTCTCCTTGGCGAAGTCGCGCAGCATCTTCGCCGGTGCGACCGGGTCGTCGGCGCCGACGACGAAGCCGGTCGGGCCCTGCAAGTACTCCGAGAGGTCCGGCAGATCGAGCTGCTCGACGGCTCGGAGCGCCAGGCGGTTCTTCACCACGACGTAACGGTGGCCCGCCTCGCGGAGCCGGCGCCGTAGCTCGGTGATCTCCTTGACGTTGAGCCCCGTAAAGTCGGTCAAGTAGAGGACGTCCGACGCACCGAGTGTGTCGACCAGTTCGCTGGTCAGCTGGATCTTCTCCTTCTTCGTACGCTGCGCCATGACCGCTCAGTTCTCTCTCATATTATATCCAGCAGCCCCCGTACAGGCTGCGGGCTGTCCGCTGACGTTTCGCCGGCTCAGGCGATCTTGCGGAACTGCGTCGGTTCGATTTTGACTCCCGGCCCCATAGTGCTGGAAACCGTGACGGCCTTAACGTAACCGCCCTTCGCCGCCGAGGGCCGGGCCCGGATCACCGCGTCCATGAAGCCCTTGAAGTTCTCCTCGAGCATCTCGAGGGCGAACGACGCCTTGCCGATCGGCGCGTGGACGTTGCCGGTGCGATCGACCCTGAACTCGATGCGGCCGGCCTTGAGCTCCCTGATCGCCTTGCCGATGTCCATGGTCACAGTGCCGGCCTTGGGCGTGGGCATCAGCCCCCGCGGTCCGAGCACCCGGCCCAGCTTACCGACTTCCCTCATCGTGTCCGGCGTCGCCACTACGGCGTCGAATTCGAGCCAGCCGTCCTGGATCTGCTTAATGAACTCGGTGCCCACGTAATCGGCACCCGCCTCCTGCGCCTCACGAGCCTTATCACCCTCCGCGATAGCCAACACACGTATGGTCTTACCCGTCCCGTGCGGTAAGTTGACCGTGCCGCGGACGATCTGGTCGGCGTGTCTCGGATCGACATTGAGGCGAACAGCGGTGTCGACGGTCTCGTCGAATTTCGCCGTAGCCGCCTGCTTGACTATCTCCAAAGCTTCGCGCACACCGTAGTAGCGGCTCGAAAAGCGCGACTCCGCTGCCTCGCGATACCTTTTTCCATGCTTAGGCATCAGTCTGCCACCACAATCCCCATCGAACGCGCCGTGCCCTCGACCATCCGCATTGCGGCCTCGACCGAGCCGGCGTTGAGGTCCTTTTTCTTGATCTCAGCGATCTTCTTTACCTGGTCACGGCTCACCGTCGCGACTTTGATCCGATTCGGCTCGCCGGACGCCTTGTCGATTCCCGCCTCCCGCTTCAGCAGCACTGCCGCCGGCGGAGTCTTGGTGATGAAGCTGAAGGTGCGATCCTTGTAGACCTCGATCTCCACCGGTATCAGGATGCCGGGCTGTCCCTGCGTCTTGGCGTTGAACTGCTTGCAAAAGTCCATAATGTTCACGCCGTGCTGGCCCAGCGCGGGGCCGACAGGGGGTGCCGGAGTCGCCTGACCACCGGGAACCTGCAGCTTGATGAATCCGATTACTCTCTTCTTGGGCTTTGCCATTGTGAATCCGGTAGCCGGTATTCAGTGGTCGGTGGTCAGTGCCGGCATCGAAGGCTAGCGACTACTGATCACTATTCACCGATCACTTTTCCTCAGTACCCCTTCAATTGTGTATAGTCCAGCTCGATCGTCGTCGACCTGCCGAACAGCGAGACCTGAACCTTGACCTTCCCCTTCTCCTGGTCGATGGCCTCGATGGTGCCCGCGAAATCGGAAAACGGACCCTCTGCGACCTCAACCGACTGTCCGACGTAGAAAGGAATCCGCTGCTCTTCCTCGATTTCGGTTTCCGGCACGGCGACCTCGACGCCCAAGATCTTGTTGATCTCGTCTTCGCGTAGCGGCTGAGGCATGGTGCCGCCGCCGACGAACTTGATCACGCCCTGGATGTTGTTGATCTCGTGCAACGTCCTTTCGTTGAGGACCATCTTGACCAGGACGTAACCGGGATAAAGCCGCTTGCTCTTGGCGACCTTCTTGCCGCCCTTGACCTCCACGACATCGTGGGTCGGGACGAGGACCTCCTGGATCTCCTTCTCCTCGATCGAGTCTCCGTCTTCCTCCTCGATCTTACGAACGATCAGAGTTCTGACTTTGTTCTCATGGCCCGCATACGTCTGTATCGCGTACCATCTGGCGTCTTGCTCGGTGACCTGATCGTTCATTCAGCCTCAAGCACCAAGGGTGCTGATTATGACGTTGACGACCTGGCGGAATACCAGGTCCATAAGACCTATGATGCCCGCCACGACTAAGACGAAGATGACGATAACGCCGGTGGCGTTGCGGAGCTGGTCCCAATCCGGCCAAGTGACCTTCTTCATCTCCGGCGGGACGGTACCGAGGAATACGCGAAACTGACTCAGTCGCTCGAGCATCGCTGTGACCGCTATTTAGTCTCTTTGTGCTTCGTGTGCTTGCCGCAGCGCATGCAGAACTTCTTGAACTCGACCCGTTCCGGGTGCTTCTGCCGATTCTTGGTCGTGTTGTAATTGCGCGACTCGCACTGCGTGCACGCGAGCGTAATCTTGATTCGATTATCAGCCATTGTACTGGCAGTTGTCAGTGGCCAGTGGCCGGTGATCGTAATTTTCGGCTACTGGCTACCGGCTACCGGTCTCTACTCCAGTATCTTTGTCACCACGCCGGCGCCGACCGTGCGACCGCCCTCGCGGATCGCGAACCGCAAGCCTTCCTCCATCGCGATCTGCGTGATCAGTTCGATCGTCATCGTCAC
>JASFTI010000399.1:0-3635 GCA_050053635.1 Gemmatimonadales bacterium | reverse complement strand
GAGCTGATGATCGCGGCGGGTCTCGAGGCGGGTGAGGTCCGCCGCCGCATGCCCGAGGTCTGGCCGGTCTATCTCCGGCTGCTGGAGCGCGAGCTCGAGGCGCGGAAGCGGGAAGGCCGCATCAGGCTGCTGCCGGGGATCATCGAGCTCCTCGCGGCACTCGACGACCGGTCCGACGTGACGATAGGACTGCTCACCGGGAACATCGAGGAAGGTGCCCGGTTGAAACTTGCGGCGGCCGGTTTGGGGTCGACCTTCGGCGTCGGTGGTTTTGGGTCCGACTCGGAGGACCGGGCCGAGGTGGCGCGTGCGGCGCTCAACCGCTGTCGCGACTGGGGTGGTGAAGCGTCGGCGACGGTCGTGCTGGGTGACACGCCGGAGGACGTCGCCTGCGCGCGGGCGGTGGACGCCTTCGCAGTTGCCGTGGCCACCGGCCGACATAAGGTCGACGAGCTGTTGGAGAGTGGGGCGGACGCCGTGTTCGAGGACTTCAGTGAGACGGAGGCGGTTCTGAGCTGTATTCTGTCGCTAGCCGGGATGGATGGCGCGCCCGCTGACACGGTTGTGAAGGGTGGAGGTCGATGAGCTACGAGGGCAACTTCGACGTAGTGATCGAGGGCGTGGGAGCGGAGCGCGGCGCCAGGGTGTTGGCGGCCCCGGAAGGGCTCTACGTCAACAAGCACCAGGTCCCCTACTCGACGCTGCTGGGCGTCGCGTTGCGGGGCTCGATACTGCTGGTCGTAGGCACGCAGGTGGCCATGGCATTGCGCGGCAGCCACGAGGGTCTCGCCACGCTGGCAGCGGAGCTGCGGACTCGTGCCGATCTCGAGCACCTGGCGCAAGCCGACCGCGACGCCTTGCAGGGTGAGCGCGTTGTCTTCGCGACGCCGGTGGCTCTTTCCGGCCTCGTCGAGATGGAGCGCTTCAAAGGGATGGCGCTGGAGGTCGTCACCGACCAGGCGCTCCACGTCTTTGAGCGCGGTGGCCGCCACTTCCGTCTGTCCTGGGATCGTATCACCAAGGTCGACGTGACGCAGGCGAAGTTCGGCCGCCTGCTGCGCATCGGTAGCGGCCCGACCCAACTCGAGATCCTCTACCTGACCGACGCTCAGATTCAGACGATTCGCGGCCTCGCCTCGCGTCATTCGAGCGCGCTACTGGGAGTCGCCGGCGACGCGCAGCCCGCCCAGCCAGCGGCCGCCGATGCACCCGCAGTGCCAGAAGCCCGGGCCGAGGAGAACCTGACCCGCCGCTTCACGATCCCGGAGTTCGAAGCTTCGCTTGGCGCCGTCGGCGCCGGTTCCGACCGGCCGCTGGGCGCCGCCATCGACCGGCTTCAGATGTCGTCGCTGCTACCGGTGGGATTCCTGGAGGAGCATTTACGCGAGCTGCGCAACATCTACGACGGCGCATTGCTCAAAGCCAAGCGCGAGGCGGCCGCTTCAGGCGAGTTGTTGGCCGCCGCCGAGGCGCTCAGCGGCCGCCGCCTCTGGGATGCGGTGCTGGACAACATTGGCGTGGCGGCCGACGCGACGGTGCGGGCTTTCGAACGCCAGACGCGCCGCATCGCGGCGAACCGCCGGATCCCGTGGCGCAAGGCGCGCAGCAAGTTCATGCCCTCAGCCAAGGAGATCTCCGGGGTGAGGCAGCGTCTGACCCGCGGCGTGGCGGCGCTCGAGGGTCCGCTGAAGACGGTAAGTCAGGCGGCGGAGGGTCTGAGGCCGGCGGCGCAGGCAGGCCCGGCGGAACTTAAAGAGGCTTACAACCGTTGGCAGGCCAGCCTGAAGGAGCTCGATCAGGCCTACGCCACGGGCTGGACTGGGCTGAGTCGGGAGGTTGTCGGCGTTTGGCAGGATGCGTTCCTGCCGCGGCTGACGCGTTTGGGCGGCGAGCGACGGCGCATGTTCCCGCGGCCGCTCAAGTACGCGTTCTACTTTCTGCTGCTGTTGGCGATCGCCGGCTTCGTCTACCTGTACTTCACCGGCCAGCTGAGTCAGGTAATCCAATTCGAGCCGGCGCAGTAACCGGCATGCCGAGGAACTAAAGGAGGTTGGTCGGGATGGCGAACTCGCAGTCCAAATTTTATGGTTTTCTCGCGCTGATAGTCGTCGCTGGGGCGGCGCTGATCGGATATGTCGTGGTCAGTAATCGCGGCGAAGCTAACTCCGGCGAGGTTGACGCCGTAGCGCTCCAGAACCTTCTCAATAGCGGATCGGTCGAGCAGTTGGCCGTCGTCCGCGGCGCCGACGACGCGCCGGTCACCATAGAGGAGTTCGCGGACTATCTGTGCGGGTACTGCGGCATGGTGGCGACCCTGAGCGTGCCGCAGGTCCTGGAGAACTACGTCGATACCGGCAAAGCTCGCTTCGTCTTCTACGACTACGTTATCAACCCGCCTGCCAAGATAGCCGCACAGGCGGCCCGCTGTGCCGGTGATCAGAACGCCTTCTGGCCGTTGCACAAAGTGCTGATGAGCCGGCAGCGTGAGTGGAGCACCGCGCGCAATCCCCTCGGTACGATCCGCGAGTACGCCGACGGATTGGGCTTGGACGGCGCGGTGATCGAGGCGTGTGTCGAGAACGGCACCCACCTTGATGTAGTGATGGCCAGCACGCAGCACGCGCAGCAGCGCGGCCTCAACAGTACGCCTGTGTTCTTCATCAACGATCGCCCCTTCGCGGGTGCGATGGGCTACGATCGAATTGCCGGGATCATCGAGGAAGAATTAGCGCGCAGCCAGAGCCAGTGAACCGACGCAGGGCAATCGCGGTCCTGGCGCTGCTCGGGGCCCTCGACGCCACGTATCTTCTGCTGGGCAAGCTGGGCATCACGGGCGGCTACGTCTGCAGTGTCACCGGCGGCTGTGAGCTCGTCAACACTTCGCCGTATTCGGAGTTCGTCGGGATCCCGGTGGCGGCGATCGGCCTGCTCGGCTACCTGATCATGTTCATTGTGGCACTGGCGGCGATTCAGCCGCGCTGGCTCGCCGACCGGTGGCCCGATGTCGTGCTCGGCCTGCTCTCGGGTGTAGCGGTCCCCTTTTCGCTCTATCTCACTTACGTCGAGCTGTTCGTCCTGCGTGCTGTGTGCCAGTGGTGCCTGGTGTCGCAGGTGATCATCATTGCCATCTTTGTCCTGGCGGTCTTGGGGCTCAGAGGAGCAAAGAAAAAGGCAACGCGTGCGCGTTGCCTTTTGTCGTCCTAGCCCCGGACTCCGCAATCAGCTGGGCGCCCAGAATCCCTCGAGCGCCTGCCCGTCCGGCGATTGGCGTAGTTTCTCGAAGGCGCGGTTGCGGATCTGGCGGATCCGCTCGCGCGTCACGCCGAGCAGCGAACCGATCTCTTCCAGCGTCATCTCCTCGCCGTCGTCGAGCCCGTAGTAGAGGACGAGGATCTTACGCTCGCGCTCGGTCAAGTACTTCTTGAACATGTCCTGTAGGAACTGGCGGCGAGCCTGGAACTCGATCTCGTCCTGGATGTCCTCCGTCTCCATCCCGGAGAACCGTTCACCGAACGACGCGCTGTCACGATCGGTGCGGTCGAGCGGTGCATCCAGGCTGAGCTCCGCCGATGCCACCCTTCTCAGCGCCCGGATCGTCTGCACCGGCTCGCCCATCCGGTCGGCGATCTCGCGGT
>JASFTI010000398.1:0-3637 GCA_050053635.1 Gemmatimonadales bacterium | reverse complement strand
TGACGTGCATGATGGTGAAGCCGACGAACAGCCAGACGGCCCAGAAGTGCCAGTAGCGCGCCGCCTGGAAGCCGCCGAAGAGCCCGGTGAGCCAGGCGATCTGAACCGGCTTCCACATCGCGATGCCCGTCAGAACCGACAGCGCGCCGAGTAGCACGATCCCCGTGTAGGCGGCCTTCTGCAGCGCGTTGTGCTTGCCCTGCGGCGGATGATCCTCCCGCAGCCTCAGGTAGTACTTGCACATCTCGAGGGCGGGCCGCGCGTCGCGTGGCCGGAACAGCAGCTTCCTCCACTCGCCGGAGAGAACGAGATGAGCCACGTACAGGAGTCCTACCGCCAGCAGCGGCCACATCAAGAAGAAATGCCAGTTGATCCCGCCGGCCAGCCAGCCGCCCAGGCGCGCCCATTCCGGAAAGGCGACGTTGTGGAAGAGGTTAGGGTAGTAGGGGCCGCCACGTTCGCCGAAGCGGGGGTAAGCCCTATAGATCTGCAGCCCGCTGGCGACCATCCCGAAAATCAAGACAAAGGCCGCCCAGTGCGTGGCCCGGACGATCCAATGATGACGTCGGACGGGCTCGTCCATCTAGCGTATTTCTCCCTAGTCCGGGGCAGCCCGGGACCAACACAGCGAGAGCGCTCCCCGCTCAACGGTGAGGAGCGCTCTGTTTCTTGGAAGGAAACCTAGATCTCGCCCATCTCGCCGCCGCCCAGCGAGCCGGTGAAGATATAGTCGTTGTCCGCCTGGCCGCTGTGACAGGCTATGCAGCCAGCGCCCCGGCCCTGGACCTCGATGGTGCCGTCGGCCAGTACTTTCAACCAGTACCAGTTGCCGTGCTCCGGATCGAAGCCATCGACTTTGTACATGACGGTGGTCGCCGCCAGCGTGCTGTCCGGCATGTAGTTCTCTTTGACGATGATCGCGCCGGTCGGCATCGCGCCAGCCATGTCCGTCAACGCTTCGTGCGCCGCCGGGTTGAGATACGTGGTCAAGAGTGCGCCGTGCGGCTCCTGGCCCACGTAGAGCTCGCCTTTGTCGGGCCAGAGCTCCCAGTTGGCCGCGAAGTCCACCGTCTCCAAGTAATCCCACACGGCAGCACCGGACGTGTCGGGTAGCGCGACCTGCTCTACAGCTGCGGCCTCGCCCATCTCTTCCATCTCGCCGGTCTCAGCGCCTTCCTCCTGCGCCTGACAGCTCCAGGCAACGAGGGCGAGCCCGCACAGCAAGCTCACGAATAGTGACCGAGATAACATGGTTCCTCCTGTGGTCAGGCGTAGCGCGATTAGGCGGCGGCTATAGAACGGCCACCGACGCGCAACGCTGTGTTGACGGTTGAACGTGTTCACGGTAAGGGACGTTCCCCAGGGTGTCAATGCGGGGCTAATCCCTTCCCCCCGAAACATCCTACAGCGCGTCGAAGAACTCGATCATCCGTCTGCGCATCGCGTCGTCCGGCAGGCGCCCATACGCCGCGCCCATGTTGTCCGCCGCGTGGTGCGCCTTGGTGGTGGCGGGGATGGGACAGGTCACCGCCGGGTGCGAGATGATGAACTTGAGGAAGAACTGGCCCCAGCTGTTCGCGTCGAATTCGGCCGCCCACTCGGGCAGCTCGTGGCCCTCGACGGCCTGGAACAAGCGACCTCGCCCGTAGGGGACGTTGACGAGGACCGCCATCCCGCGGTCGGCGGCCAGCGGCAGGATGCGCTCGTCCGCCTGCCGTTGAGCTAGCGAGTAGTTGACCTGGATGAAGTCGAGGTCCTCTTGCTCCATCACGGCGGCGAAGTCGTCGTACTGCCGGGTGCTCGAGGTCGTGATCCCGAGGTAGCGGAAGCGGCCCTCCGCCTTCCATTGACGGAGCGTCGCCAGCTGGGTCTGCCAGCCTCTAAGGTTGTGCACCTGCATGAGGTCGATGACGCTTCGGCCCAGCAGGTCCATCGAGTTCTCCATCTGCTCGATGCCCTGCTCTTTGGTCTCCGCTCTTACCTTGGTGGCCATGAACAGCTGGTCGGTAACGCCCAGGTCGTTCGCCAGGACACCCGACACCGCCTCGGAGTTCCGGTAGCCGTACGCCGTATCGAGCACTGTTCCGCCCATCTCGACGAAGGTCTGCATGACCCCCCTCAGCGGTGCCAGCGCCTCCTCGGTCGGCTCGACGTTGAAGGTGCGTGCTGTGCCCAGCCCAACCACCGGGATCAGCTCGCCGCTGGACGGGATCGGCCGCTTCATGATCTCCGAGGACTGGGCGAAGGCGGGCAGCCGGACCCCTAAGGCCAGGGCGGCGCCGGCACCGGCCGTCAGCTTCAGCATGTCGCGCCGGGTCAGGTCCATGATCACCTCTCGGTTGGGGTACAGGGGCGATGATATAGCCGCGGAATCTGGTCTCCGTGGCGCCGATTCACAAGTCGGGTCGGTTCCTACTGCGACCCAGACCTGTAACCCGGGTCGCTGGACGCCTTAGATACCCGCCGTATATTTGGCCGCGGCGAATTGAAACCCTCCGCGCACTGAGGCTAGTTAGCCTGGAAAACGACCTCGAAAACGGGAGGCGCTGAAATGGCGGAAGGCGATAGGGTCCATCCCTACATCCCCAACTCTGTTCCGGCTGTAAAGGCCAGAATGCTCGCTGAGATCGGTATCGACGATACCGACAAGCTCTACGAGGACATTCCGGAAGAGCTTCGGCTCAAAGGGCAGCTCAACATCCCCGACGGCATCACTTCCGAGATGGAGTTGGAGCGCCACGTGGAGAACGTCCTCTCCCGGAACAAGACCTGTCGCGGGAGCATCAGCTTTCTAGGTGCCGGCTGCTATCAGCATTACGTCCCTGCCATTTGTGACGAGATTGCAGGACGCTCCGAGTTCCTCACCGCCTACGCGGGCGAGCCCTATGAGGACCACGGCAGGTTCCAGGCGTTGTTCGAGTATCAGAGTCTCATGGGCGAGCTGTTGGAGACGGACGTCGTCAACGTGCCCACCTACGACTGGGGCCAGGCGGCCAGCACATCGATTCGGATGGCCGGCAGGATCACCGAACGGCAGGTCGTCCTGATCGCCGACACCATCTCCCCCGACCGCCTGCAGGTCATAAGGACCTATTGTGAGCCCGTAATGCGGATCGAGTTGGTTGGACACTCGGAGGCTACGGCCGGGCTCGATTTGGAAAGCCTGAAGGAGCGGCTAGACGATTCGGTCGCCGGACTGTACCTGGAGAATCCCTCGTACTTCGGCACGCTGGAGGAGAACGGTCGCGCGATCGCCGATGCGGTACATGCAAACGGCAGCGTCTTCATCGTAGGTGTAGATCCACTCTCGTTGGGCGTCCTGGCGCCTCCCAGCCAGTACGGCGCGGATATCGCCTGCGGTGACATCCAGGGTCTCGGCAACCACATGTACTTCGGTGGCGCACTGGGCGGCTTCATCGGGACTCGAGATGAAGAGAAGTACGTCATGGAGTACCCGTCACGACTGTTCGGAATAAGCAAAACGGAACGCGTTGGAGAGTGGGGGTTCGGAGACGTGTCTTACGGAAGAACGTCCTTCGCGGTGAGAGAGAAAGGAAAGGAGTTCGTCGGCACTGCCGCCGCATTACACGGGATCACGGCGGGCGTCTATCTGTCGCTTCTCGGCCCTGAGGGCATG
>JASFTI010000397.1:0-3640 GCA_050053635.1 Gemmatimonadales bacterium | reverse complement strand
TCGCCAGCGTGTCGGCGCCGGTCACCTGAGCCCCCACCTGTCGCAGCCGGTTCACGGTGGCGGTGAAGCCATCGTAGCCGGCGTCCATCGCGTGGTTGTTGGCAAGGTTCGCCACGAAGGCGGCGTCGCCGGCGACGCGGCGCAGTGCCGCCGCCGTTGTACTGGGCTGCCGGAACGCGTAGCAGCGCGTCGAGCCGGGCCGGCACTTCCGCGGCGCCGGTCCCTCGCCGATTGCGCCCTCCACGTTGAGCAGCACGATGTCGGCATCGGCCACCAGGCGGTGAAGCGGTGCCAGCAGCGAGTCGGGTTCGGGGAAGGGAGACACATCGTGGCCCAGGCGAGCCGCCGCCCGCGCCGCCCACAGCGTGTCGAGGTTGTTGCCCAACAACACGTCGCCGCCGGCGCAGATGCGGACCGCGCGTTCCGCCGCTACGGGGGCTGGAACGGCGGCCCGGATCGTGTCGGCCGGCGGCGCCGGCTCGGCTGGCGGTCGGCGAGCGGGCGCCGGCCCGGCCGGTGCTTCCGGCGCCGGGCCCCGCGGGCAGGCGAGGAGCGCGAATAGCAGGAGCGCCCCGAGCGGGGCGATCGCCCGCCGGGGCGCTGAGCCTCGGGACCGAGCGCTCATCGGCTCCGCCCTAGCTCTCGATCTTCGGGAATAGAACCGCCTGCCGGTCAACCTTGCGGCCGGTCAGGTCGAGGTCGACGAAGGCGTCGAGCCCTGGGAGCATGTCCTCGCGACCGAGCGCCTTCCACAGTTGGCGGCATTTGCCGGGCATGAAGGGGCTGAGCAGCAGGGCCAACCGGCCCAGTGCCCGGGCCAGGCTGCCGAGGACGGCGTCCAACTGGGCGCTAGCCGAGTCGTCCTTGGCCAGCTTCCAGGGCGCCTGCTCCTCGATGAAGGCGTTGGCCTGACGGGCCAGCCGCATCGCGGCCGAAATGCCCTGGTGGAGCCGGTAGCCGTCCATCGCCGCTCGGTAGGCCGCCAGCACGTCGCCGGCTCGCCGGTCGAGGTCGCTATCGTCGCCCGCCGGCACCCCGGCATCGCGGTACTTGTGGATCATCGCCAGCGTTCGGTTCGCCAGGTTGCCCAGGTCGTTTGCCAGTTCGGCGTTGTAAACGTCGTCGAAGCGCTGCCAGGCGAAGTCGGCATCGCCGTCCCAGGGGACCTCGCGCAGCAGGTAGTAACGCAGCGGGTCGGGCCCGTAGCGCTCGGTGGCGCTCTCCAGCGTTACCGGTGCGCCGGCCGATTTCGAGAGTTTGCGGCCGCCCCAGTGGATGTAGCCGTGCGCCCAGACGCTCTTCGGCAACTCGACGCCGGCAGCCATCAGCATCGCTGGCCAGATAATGCAGTGATGGCGAGTGATGCCCTTGCCGATCACGTGTAGGCTCGCCGGCCACCACTCGTCATGCCGGTCCTCCGGGAATCCTATGGCCGACAGATAGTTGATCAGCGCGTCAAACCAGACGTAGACCGCGTGCTGCTCGTCGCCGGGGAAGCGGATGCCCCACTCCCGTTGCGGCCGTGAGACCGACACATCCTGCAGCCCTTCCTTGAGGAGGTTACGGATCTCGTTGCGCCGGATCTCCGGTTGCACGAACTCCGGGTGCCGGTCGATGTGCTCGAGCAACGCCTCGCGGAACGCCGACAACCTGAAAAAGTAGTTGTCTTCCTTCGTCCAAGTGATCTCGCGGTCCGGATGCTCCGGGCAGCGTCCGTCGACCAGGTCCTTTTCCTGCTTGAAGGTCTCGCAACGTTCGCAGTAATAGCCCTCGTAGGTGCCCTCGTAGATGTGCCCCGCCTGTTTAGTGCGCTCGATCAGTTCGACGACTGCCTTCACGTGACGCGGTTCCGTCGTCCGAATGAAATCGTCGTGACTGATCGCCAAGCGCTTCCAGGCGTCCTCGAACACCAGTGCCAGCCGATCCACCCACTCCTGCGGCGGCAA
This sequence comes from Gemmatimonadales bacterium, assembly GCA_050053635.1. Lineage (GTDB taxonomy): Bacteria > Gemmatimonadota > Gemmatimonadetes > Palauibacterales > KS3-K002. Next base: position 1,694 of record JASFTI010000397.1, on the reverse strand, counting down.
TCCGGCTTGCGCCGCCGGCTCCAGGATGGTCTGCGAGTTCTCATCCATCCCGATGACGAAGTGTACTTCGTCACCGCAGAGCCGCCGATAACGGGCGATGGCGTCGGCGCCGATCTTCTCGAACGCGTGACCCAGGTGCGGGTCGCCGTTCGAGTAATCGATCGCGGTCGTGATATAGTATCGAGACAACGCTTGGGCCCTAGGTCTTCCTCGCGCTTCGGCGTGCTTCGGCGGTCTCACGCTTCAGGTCCTCGAGCGCCACCGTCCGTAGCTCGCCCGCCGGACCGCGAAGCGTCACGCGGCTGGCAAAGATGTTCACCCCGACGACTTCCTCTTCTCCCAAGGATGTCGTTACGTGCCGACCTTCCTTCGGGAACCGCTTGCGCGCCTGGACATAGAAATCGTGCTCGTAACGCAGCGAGCACATCAGCCGGCCGCAGGCGCCCGAGATCTGCGACGGGTTGAGCGACAGATCCTGGTCCTTGGCCAGCTGTAGCGTCACCGGCTTGAGCTCGGGCAGCCAGTTCGACGAGCACAGCTCGCGCCCGCAACGGCCCACGCCGTCCAGCCGCTTCGCTTCGTCGCGCACGCCGATCTGCTTGAGCTCGATCCGCGTGCGGTACTTCTTGGCCAGGCTCCGCACCAGCGAGCGGAAGTCTACCCGCTTGTCCGCCGTAAAATAGATGATCAGCTTGTTGCGGTCCCACTGCCACTCGGCATCGCTGATCTTCATCTTGAGTTCGTGGTCGTCCACCATCTGCCGTACCTGGCGGCGGATTCCACCCTCCTCGTCACGCAGCCCGAGGACTCGCTCCACATCCACCGGTGCGGCGCGCCTCAGCACCCGCCGGTTCGGCAGGTTGGTCGCGTTGCAGCCTTCGCAGACCTCGCACTTGCGGCGCGCCAAATTATCGGTGGCGCTGACCAGGCCGAGGTCCTGACCGCGGTCCGCCTCGACCACGATGTACTCGCGCTCGCGGAGCGGCGGTGTGATGTGGGCCGTGAAGAACTCGCGGCGCTTGCCCTTGAAGCGCACTTCGATGAACTGGGGCTGGGGACCGCGTGAGATGATTCCGTGCGCGGCAGGCAATGGCTCCTGGCGTGACGCTTTCTCGCGGGACTCGGCCTCTTGGTTGGGTGCCCGATCAATCACCGTCCCAGGCTCCCATCTTACGATACTTCGCATAGCGGCCGTCGAGCAGCTCGGCTACCGGGCGCCCGTCCAGCTTGGCCAGGTGCCGTGTCAGCGATTCCTTCAGCAGCGTGGCTGCGGCGTCCCAGTCCTTGTGGGCGCCGCCGGGTGGCTCGCCGATGACCTCGTCGATCACACCCAACTCGAAGAGGTCGGGGGCGGTCAGTTTGAGCGCCGATGCGGCCTTCGAGCGTGCCTCCTCCGTGTTCTCCTTCCAAAGGATCGACGCGCAACCCTCCGGCGAAATCACCGAGTAGATCGCGTACTCGAGCATGATGATGCAGTCGGCGACGGAGAGGCCCAGCGCACCACCGCTGCCGCCCTCGCCGATGACCGCGGCGATGATCGGCACCTCGATCAGCGACATCTCGAATAGGTTTCTGGCGATCGCTTCGGCCTGTCCACGCTCCTCAGCCCCGATGCCCGGGTACGCCGCCGGCGTGTCGATGATCGTTATCACCGGGCGCCCGTACTTCTCCGCCATTCGCATCATGCGGAGCGC
>JASFTI010000396.1:0-3680 GCA_050053635.1 Gemmatimonadales bacterium | reverse complement strand
CAGCGACCCAGAGCCTTCCGGAGGGGCCGACCTGAACGTTCTGTATCCGGTAGAACTGGGTAGGGCCGGCGGCGTCGGCGCCACCGAGACTCACGGCGGGCTGCGGCTCGACTTCCGCGAACGTCCGTGGGGAATCTGGACTGGTGGTGATGCGCACGCCGGCGCTGTCGGTGACCGTGACACCACTCTGCGGCTCTCCTTGGCACGCGGCTAGCCCCAAGGCCAGACAGACTGAGGTGAGGATTCTGTTGCTCATGCGCCGTTCCCTTATCATTTGTGAAGCGTGTACATGCGGATGTATTCCACGTCCATATCGTCCCGCCAACGTCCCAACACGTAGTCTGAGCCCATCTCCAGCGGCAGGAAACCTCCAGGTGTTTCTGCGACCGCAATCATCCGCCCGTCCCCATCGAACACCCTCCAATGAGTCGGGTCGCCGCCGGGCGGCAGGTACTGCCGCACCCACAGGTTGCCTTCCCGATCCGCCATGAGCGGCCCGTACGCCGGCATGGTCTCGGGGAACGGGACTTCATTCAGCTCCTGCTCTACGCGTTGGCGCGCCTCGGGCGTGCGGGCGCGCTCCAGGCGCATCCGCCGGTAACGTTCAATCTCCTCTGCCGTGAGCTCCGCGTTCTCCTGGTCCAGCCGTATCAGTCGAAGTAGCGTCCCATCTTCCCCGTACATCTCTATCTCGTAGGTATCGGACGCCCCCACGAAGAAACGGTCCTCGAACACCTCGAACTGTGGGAGCTTGCCGAACGGGAGTGGCATCCCTACGGACTGTCCCCTCAAGGTAGCCAGGTAGTATTCCATCCCCGGATGCTCGCCCACGCTGCCGATCAGCCGGCCATCGGAATCCACGAGATGACAGCTGAGTGGATCCCTGATTATGCGGGTGGCGCCGCTCCCCTGGTCGGGCGACGTCGGACTGTTAACGAGCACTTTCCCATCATCGAACAGACCAATGGGATTGGGAAAGGTGATCCCGGGCAGCTGCGCCACGTTGAGGGAGCGGCTGAGCTCGCCGTCATCGTCGAAGATCGTTATGCGAAGGCTCCTGCGATCGAAGACCGCGAGCGAGTCGGTCGCGAATCTCCGGAGCCAAGTTATGCTGCGAAACTCACCAGGGCCACCTCCTTCACGTCCGACGGAGCGGATGAAACGGCCGGCTCGATCGTAGCAGCGGATCTCGTGGGTGCCGGCGTTGGCCACGACGATCCGGCCATCAGCGAGGCGCAGCGCCGACCGGACGTTGTCCAGCTGATACTCGGCGGCACCCTCGGAGACGCCGATCTCCAGGATGGGGGAGTCCGGAACCTGCCAGCGGTCCAGCTCAACCTCTGCCGCTGCGTTGTTCTCGACGATCGCGACACCGGCGCTGTCACGGACCTGCACGAGCGGCTGCGGAATTTCGCCGCCGCATCCAAACAACGGAACGACAGCGAGCACCGCGCCGAGTAGTCTGAGGCATGGAGCCTTCACGGGTTTCTCCTGGCGGCGCGTATCGGCGGTGAAGACGCTCGAGGCCAGGGCATCGACCGGAAACACTACGATCCTCATGAACCCTTCAGGATACGGTGAACCTGGACCGACTCGACGTCGAGCTCGTCACGCGTGAGCAGCACCAAGTGGTCCCTCCCGATGTGAAGCGGCTCATAACCCGCCGGGAGCGTGAGCTGCGCCACGGCGACTCCGTCCCCGCCGAGGATCGACCAGTGAGTCGCCTCGTTCCGGTGCCAGGTATACTCCAGGACCCACAGGTTCCCGGCCTCGTCCAACATGACGTCCTTGGCGCCCGGAACCTGGCGCACGTAATAGGCGGAACCGAAGGCCGGCACCGTCTCCCGCACCGGGACCTCCGCCTGCACACTCGCCACCCGGCTGCGCCGCTCGCTGGGCACGAGCTCGAGCGCCGCTCCGCGAAACCGGTCGGCCAGCTCGTCGGTCACGGGAACGAGGGGCTGCACGCGCCGGACGATCCGCCGCAGCGTCCCGGACGGCTCATAGAATCGGACATCGAAGCGATCGTTGTGCGCGACATAGAACAGCGTGTCGGCCAGGCCCACCGCCGTCGCCCGACCGAACGGCACGCCGTAGTTCGCCACGCCGCGCCCGACGCGAAGGATGTAGGTATCCTGACCAGGGAAGCGTCCGAGCGGAGTCATCGAGTCGGTCGATGTATCGTAGCGCAGGAGTCGGAACTCCCAGTGGTGCAGGCCGGAGTACTCCTCGGGAGAGATGCTCTGGCGGACCAGCACGGATCCATCGTCGAACACGCCGACCGGCGATGGCCACGTCACATTGGGGCTCGCCCGTACCGTAATCGACCGGACGAACTCGCCTTCATCATCGAACCACGAAACGCGCCGTTGCGACGAATCGTACGCCGCGATGCTGTCGCCGGCGAGCCTCGCTATCCAGTCGAGCCACTCGAACTCGCCCGGGCCGCCGCCCCTGCCGCCGACCGCCCGCACGCATTCGCCCGCGCGGTCGTAGTAGAGGATCTCGACGGTCCCCGCGTTGGCGACGGCCAGCCGGCCGTCCGAGAGGCGGATCGCACCAACGACCCAATACAGCTGCTGGTTCGGTTCCTCCCGCTCGCCGCCGACCCGCACGATGGGATTTGGTTCGATCGACCACGTGGAGATCGCGCTCTCAGCGATGGAGTTCGTGACGATCACCACGCCGGCGCTGTCGACGACGCTCGCGCCGCCCGTCGGCAACTCCTCACCGTGGCAGGCGACCACGACGGCGATCAGAACAAGCGATGATAGCGACTTCATATGCAACTCGAGTTCTCCGGTGATCGCTCAGCGTCCCCGGTCGGTCCGCGCCCGCAAAGCCGCCACCTGGCGCGGCAGCTCGCCGAGCGAGCTATTGGCGAAGCTCAGCTGCCCGGCGCCGTCGAGCACGAAGTACTGGGGCGTCCCCCAGCTGTTCAGCGCGCGCGCCGCTTCGCCGCTCGTATCGTAGAAGACCTCTAGCGCCCAGCCGCCCTCCGACAGGTACTCCTCGGCCTCGGCGGGTGGGTTGCGGGTCACGGCGAGCAGCGGCACGCCATCCTCGGCCAGCCGCTCGGCCAGCGCCGCGATCCGCGGCATCGACTGGACCGAGTAGCCGCAGTAGCGCGACCAGAAGACCACGACGGTCGCAACATCACCGAGGGACTCCGCCAGCTGCACCGATGACCCGTCGCGCTTGACGAGGCTCACGGGGCCCAGCGGCTCGGCGCGCGCCGACCGCATCGTCCGCTCCAGCATCTCCGCCCGCGCGTCGGCGACGGCGTCCGCCCAGGTCGCCGGGTCGAGATCGACGGCGAGACGAAGCGAGTCCGCCGTCTCGTCGGACGCACCGGGGTCGGCGGCGACCGCGGCGAAGGCGCGCGTCGCGCCCCCGCTGTCGCCCGCCGCCAGCAGCGCCTCGGCCAGACTCCGGAAGCGAGCCGTCACCCAGCCGATCGCGGCCGCTTGCTCGAGCGCGGCGATCGCCTCGTCCGTCCGACCGGCGGCCAGCAGGGCGCGGCCCAGGGATTCGCTTAGCCAGGCCGCCCGGCCCGCGGACCGCTCTTCGTGCTCGGCGGCCGTCGCGCCCAGCGGACGCTGCTCATCCGGGACGCCTTCCACCGCGGCCACCTCCGCCTGCAGCAAGCGAATGCCAGCCTCGCGGGTAGTCTCGTTGTC
>JASFTI010000395.1:0-3692 GCA_050053635.1 Gemmatimonadales bacterium | reverse complement strand
TTCAGCGACCTGCTAGGCATGAGGCCTCCCGAGCCGGGGTCTCCGACCTGAAAGATTCATCTATCAAACCAGTATAGCGCGGCCTCGCCGAGTGGTCAGCGGGTTTCACGCCAAGTGGACTATAGCGAGGTCGAGTCGGACGTCGAGCCACTTAGCCCGGCTGGTCGAGGCAGAGCGACTGGCATTGCCATGCCAACCGCGTCACACTCTATTCGATTCCCGGAAAGCTCTTCGTGTCCCCAGCCTTCAGTCACGAGAGAGAGGCACCATGATGCCCGTATCGGTTCGCCGCCTTCGTGTACTTCGGCTTACTGTCATCGCGGCGATCGCGCTCCTCAGCGCCGCCTGCGCTCGGCCGGCGGCCGGGCCGACGCCCGCAGCCCCGACCGCGTCAGACCCCCGCGCAACGGCGGGTCCCTTCGACCACCTGTTCGCCGCACCGCTCGGCCGGTTCGTTCACATCTCCTCGTACGACACCACCGGTGGCAACTTGGACCGACTGGAGATCGCCGCCGGCGACAGCGCGGTCCTCCTCGATCATCGGGGGCCGGGCGTCATCCGGCGGATCTGGATCACCGTATCGAGCCGCGACCCGGATTACCTGCGCCGCATCGCCCTAAAGATGTACTGGGACGGCGAGACGGACCCGTCGGTGCTCGTCCCGCTGGGCGACTTCTTCGGCAACGGCTTCGACAAGCGTCATTACACTGCGCTGCCGGCAGGCACCTCCAGCGGCGGCTTCTACTTTTACCTGCCAATGCCGTTTAACGAGCAGGCCCGCATCGTGGCCGAGAACGGCACCGGCCGCACCATCGATGCATTCTATTACAACATCGACCTGGTGGAGCTGGAGACTCTGCCCCGGGAGCCGGCGACCTTTCACGCCTGGTGGCATCGCGATCCACGGACGACGGGCCTTGACCCTCACCTCGTTCTGGACGCGAGGGGACGCGGGCAGTTCCTGGGCCTCTCGCTGAACGCCGAGTCCCACGCCGGACGGCTCTGGTTCTTGGAGGGCGACGAGATCTTCACCGTCGACGGTGAGTTCCGAGGCCAGGGGACCGGGACGGAAGACTACTTCAACGGTGGCTGGTACTTCGACCGGGGCGAGTTCGCCGCGCCCTTTCACGGAGTCGTGGTGAAGGACGATACTCTGGCGCGTATCGCCGCCTACCGCTGGCACGTGCCCGACCCGATCCCCTTCCACGAGTCGCTCCGCATCGAGCTGGAGCACGGGCACGCCAACCAGGAGGTCGCCGACTACGCCACCGTAGCGTACTGGTATCAGGTCGAGCCCCACGCGCCGCTGCCGCCACTCCCCGGGCCGGACGAGCGCCGCATCCTGAACGTGAAGATCCCGCCCGGCGCAGTGCCCCGCGATTCCCTCGCCGCCGAGGCGCGGCCGGGCGGCCTCACCGTCCGTGTGCCAGTGCCGCGCGCCGACCTCTATGAGGTCCTGTGGTATCCGGTGGGCGGCCCCGGCCGCGAACCGATCGCCTTCCAGGTCACAGACGGCAGCGCGGGAACGATCTCGCTGGAGGCCGCCGCGGTGAACACCGTCCTGGAGCCCGTCACCCTCGACACCGTCGCCGCGGCCGCTGTCATCATCATAGAGGCCCTTGGCCCCGGCGACCTGAGGCCCGCGGCGGTGCACGTGCAGCCGGTAATGCGCTGGGCGCACGACTGGAACGTCGTCGGTCCCTTCCCCAGCCCGCAGATCCCGGGCACCGAGTACAGCCCCGCCGTCGACAGCGTCTACGGCCCCGAGCGCGACCCCGACCTCGGAGCCCGCTATGCGGGTCCTGGCGGCGCGCAGCTCGCCTGGAAGGCGGCTGCGGCGAGCGAGGACGGCCAGGTTCGGCTGAACCCGCATTTCAGCCCTGACGATTGGGTCGCCGCCTACGCCCAGGCCTTCCTCTACGCGCCGGACGCACGCGACGCGACCCTCCTGCTCGGCGCCGACGACGCTCACGTACTCTGGGTCAACGGCGAGCGAGTCTCCGAGCGGGTCGGCCGCCACATCTCGGTCGCCGACGACATAGAAGTGAAGGTGCGGCTGCGCGCCGGCTGGAACCGCCTGCTATTAAAGGTGGCCGACCTGGACGGCGGCTGGGCCTTCCAGGTCCGGGCGGCCGACCCGACGGCCCAGTTACGCTGGTCGGCACAGCCATGATGGGTATCAGGCGGGTCGCCCCTTCGCTCGCCGCCACGCTCGCTGCGCTGGCGCTCGCGTGCGAGGCGGCTCGCGACTCGGAACCCGGGTCCGTACCACCGACCTGGCGCGACCGGCGACCCACAGTCGACGTCGATCACGCACTCGACCGCCTGATCTTCGAGGAAGATACCGACGGCGACAGGAAGATCACCGTCGCCGACGGCCCCCAGGACGAAGCCGGGCGCGGCGACCGGCGCTTCTGGCTGCACGTGGCCACCGGCGACAGCCTGCTCGTCCGCGGGACCTACCCGCTGGCCAATCTCCTCCAGCAACTGCGCTTCGCCCAGCTGCGAGGATCCGAGGTAGCGGCGCTCGACCCCGAACGGGTGTTCGAGCCTCCCGTGGACCGCATCTCCCGTCTGATCCGCGAGCGCTATTGGGACGGCTTGACGCGCCGGATCGATGCCGTCGGCTTGCAGCGAGTCATCAGGGACGAGAAAGTCGATCCAGCTGGACCGCTCGCCCTCTACGTTCCGTTCACCGACTCCCTGGCGCTCCGGTACTACCGGCAGGTTGCCGCCTCGATGCCGCGCCTGCTCGTGTTTCGGCTTCCCGCCGCTGTCACCCCGGAGTACGTCGAGTCACTGCGCGGCCGTCACGGCCTCCTGACGCTCGCCCTCCGCCGTGAACCGTCGAGCGGGGCCCTCAGAGGTGTGCCGTTCGTCGTACCCGGCGGCCGCTTCAACGAGATGTACGGTTGGGACAGCTACTTCGAGGCACTCGGTCTCCTGGCCGACGGGCGGGTCGAGCTCGCCCGCGCCATGGTCGACAACTTCGTCTATCAGGTCGAGCACTACGGCAAGATCCTCAACGCGAATCGGACCTACTACCTCACCCGTTCCCAGCCCCCCTTCCTCACGTCGATGGGTCTCGCGGTCTACGGCCAAATCGAGGATGACCCGGCGTCGCGCGACTGGCTCGCCCGCGTCCTGGGAGCGGCGATCCGCGAGTACGAGACCGTATGGATGGGTGCCGACCGGCTGGACGAGCGCACGGGACTCAGTCACTACTTCGGGGCCGGCATCGGACAGCCGCCGGAAGTCGAGCCTGGACACTTCGACCACGTCTATCGCCGTTTCGCGCTGGCGATCGGCGTCGATCCGCGCGATCTCCAGACCCGCTACCTGAATGGGACGCTGCCGGACTCCATCCGCGGCACACTGGACGATTTCTTCCGCCACGATCGCTGCATGCGGGAGTCGGGACACGACACTACCTACCGTTGGCAGAGGGACGGCGACCGGTGCATGGACTTCGTCACCGTCGACCTGAACTCGTTGCTCTACAAGATCGAGCTCGACCTCGCACGCACTATAAAGAACGAGTTCGACGGTGAGCTCGTACTGGCAAGCGGCCGCGCTGTTACCAGCCAGGAGTGGTACGACCGCGCCGCCCGGCGCAAGGACGCGATCCGTCGCTACCTCTGGGATCCGCAGCGCTCACTGTTCTTCGACTACGACCTGCGCACCAGGATGCG
>JASFTI010000394.1:0-3705 GCA_050053635.1 Gemmatimonadales bacterium | reverse complement strand
TGCCGCACCCGTTCCCGCCGCAGAGCGATGAGGTGACGATCGAGGGTGAGAGCGCCGGTGCCGGCGAGGATGAGGATGAAGGGGATGAGAATGGTGAGGGGCCGATCCGGATCGACTTCGAGGGGCTTGCCGAGCGCGTCGTCCGGGTCCCGGTCGAGGCGGATAACTTCGGCGGCCTGGCGGCGGTCGAGGGCCACCTGCTGTACTTCCGCGGTACGCCCGGCTACTACGGCCGTGCAGCGGACTCGCGGCCGGCGATCAAGATCTTCTCTATGGAGGATCGCGAGGAATCGACACTGGCGGACGGCGTCGGCGGTGCGGCGCTCTCGTTCGACGGCAAGAAGATACTGATCCGCGAGGGCGGCAGCTTCAACCTCTACGACGTGAGACCCAACGCCTCGGGCACGGAGAAGACGGTGTCGACGTCGGATCTATACGTCGACCGGGTCCCGGCCGAGGAATGGGAGGAAATCTTCGAGGAGGTGTGGCGTCGTTTCCGTGATTTCTTCTACGTCGAGAACATGCACGGCTACGACTGGGAGGCGCTGCGCGAGCAGTACCGCCCCTGGCTGCAGCACGTCGCCCACCGCTCCGACCTCAACTACGTGCTGACCGAGATGGTGGCGGAGTTGAACGTCTCGCACGCCTACATAACGGGCGGTGACTTCGAGATCCCGTCGCGCCCGCGCTACGCGCTGCTGGGCGCGCGCTTCGAGCTGGACGAAGGCTCGGGCCGCTATCGCATCGCGCGGATCTACGAGGGCGACAACGCTGAGGACCGCTATCGCTCGCCGCTCACCGAGGTCGGGGTCGACGTCGCGGTGGGCGATTACATCCTGGCCGTCGATGGTGAGGAGCTGCGGGCGCCGCAGAACGTCTATGAGGTGCTGCGTCACAGGGCCGGAGACCCGTTGACGCTGACGGTTAACGATCGTCCGCGGGCCGGCGGCTCGCGTGAGGTCACGGTGACGCCCGTGACGAACGAGCAGCCGCTCAAGTACTACACCTGGGTGGCGGAGAAACGCAGGCAGGTGGAAGAGGCCAGCGACGGGCGCGTGGGCTACCTGCATATCCCGGACATGGGCGCCAACGGGATCCGCGAGTTCATCAAGTGGTATTACGGCCAGATCCGCAAAGAGGGCCTGGTCATCGACGTCCGCGGCAACGGCGGCGGCAACGTCTCGCAGATGATCATCGATCGCCTGAGTCGGGAACTGCTGGGTACGCGCTTCGCCCGCACCAACGATTACGCGCGCACGTATCCCTACCAGGTGTTCTACGGCCACATGGTCTGCCTGATCAACGAGACCTCTGCGTCCGACGGTGACATCTTCCCGGCCCGCTTCAAGAAGGCCGGTCTCGGTCCACTGATCGGCGTGCGGACCTGGGGCGGTGTGATCGGCATTACCGGCCACGGCCCGCTGATCGACGGCGGCGGCGTGAACGTGCCGCAGTTCGGTACCAACGATGTGGACGGAAGCTGGATCATCGAGAACTACGGTGTCGAGCCGGACATCGAGGTGCAGAACACGCCCGGCTCGTTGATCGAGGGTCGCGACCTGCAGCTGGAGCGCGGCATCGCGGAGATCATGGCGATGATCGAGGCCGACCCGAAACGGTTACCCGATCGGCCGGCCGATCCGGTGAAGACGAAGTAGTGGCGTTGGCGGCAGTACGATAGGTGGTCGGGTTTCCGGGTAGGGGCGCCGGGGCGCCCGTAACCGGTGGTGAGCACCCACCGTTGCGAATTCCCAACCCCGGACCCTCACCGATTTCGCATGCGTGACGCCTGTTCTATCTTGAAGCCGCTACTCCTGTGACATCGACATCGCCCATTCATCTGGAGGGAAGGATCATGTTCCCGCGCAGCATATCGATCCTGCTGAGCATCTTTGTTCTGGGCCTGGCGGCCCCCGATTCCGCCCGGCCCCAAGGCGCCGGTCGCTTCACGGTCGAGGACCTGATCGCCATGGACCGGATCGGGAGCCCGCAGGTGGGGCCGGACGGCGATTGGGTCGCCTTCACCGTCAGCGAGCTCGACCGCGAGGCGAACCGCAGGCGCACCGACATCTGGCTGGTACGCACCGACGGCAGCGGGCTCCGTCGACTGACGACGGATCCGGCGGGCGACTTCAACCCGCTCTGGTCGCCCGACGGGCGGTCGATCTGGTTCCTGTCGACCCGCTCGGGCAGCTCTCAGGTCTGGCGCAAGCCGATGGCGGGTGGCGCGGCCGAGCAGATCACCGATCTGCCGCTGGGCGTCGGCAACCTGGTTCTAGCACCGGACGGCAGGCACGTGGCCTTCACCATGGAGGTCTACCCGGACTGCCAGACGCTGTTCTGCACGACGTCGCGACTGGACGAAGAAGAGGCGCGGCCGGCGAGCGGCATGCTCTACGACGAGCTGTTCATCCGTCACTGGGATACGTGGAAGGACGGGCGCCGGTCGCACATCTTCGTCATGCCGGCGTTCGGGGGTGAGCCGGTGGACGTGATGCAGGGCATGGATGCCGACTCGCCGTCGAAGCCGTTCGGCGGTTCGGAAGAGTTCAGCTTCACGCCCGACGGCCGATCGATCGTCTTCACCGCACGGCTCGCCGGGGCCCAGGAACCCTGGTCGACCGACTTCGATCTCTACGTCGTGCCGATCCAAGGGTCGGGCGCGCCATCGCTCGTCACGATCGACAACCGCGCCTGGGATACGGGCCCCGCCTTCTCTCCCGACGGGCGGACGCTGGCCTACCTGGCCATGGCGCGGCCGGGCTACGAGTCCGACCGTTTCCGGATCGTTCTCAAGTCGTGGCCGGACGGCGAGGTGCGGGTGCTGACCGAAGGTTGGGATCGTTCGCCGGGCTCGATCACCTGGTCGCCCGACGGCAGGACGATCCTGGCAACGGCCGGCAACATAGGCAACGTCTCGCTCTTCGCCATCGATGTGCGAACCGGGGACCCCACGGTGCTGGTCCGGGAGGGGCACGTCCGCTCGCCGTCGTTCGCCGATGGCCGAATCGTCTTCGGCATGGACCACCTGCGCTCGCCGGTGGAGCTGTACTCGGCGCGACCGGATGGCTCGGACATGCGGGCGATCACGCGTATCAACTACGAGCGATTGGCGCGTATCGGGTTCGGCGAGCCCGAGCAGTTCTCGTTCAGCGGCTGGAACGGCGAGACGGTATACGCCTGGATGGTGAAGCCGGCCGACTTCGATCCCGGCGGGAAATATCCGATCGCCTTCTTGATCCACGGTGGGCCGCAGGGCTCGTTCGACAACGACTTCCACTATCGCTGGAACCCGCAGATCTATGCCGCGGCCGGCTACGCGGCGATCATGGTCGACTTCCACGGTTCCACCGGCTACGGCCAGGCGTTCACCGATGCGATCCGGGGCGACTGGGGCGGCAAGCCGCTGGAGGATCTGCAGAAAGGGCTGGCGGCGGCGCTCGAGCGCTACGAGTGGCTCGATGGTGAGCGGGCCTGCGCGCTGGGCGCTTCCTACGGCGGCTACATGATCAACTGGATCGCCGGGAACTGGCCCGACGGTTTCCGCTGTCTGGTGAACCACGACGGCGTTTTCGATCAGCGGATGATGTACTATGCGACGGAAGAGCTGTGGTTCCCCGAATGGGAGCACGGCGGACCCTACTGGGCGAACCCCGAGGGCTACGAGAAGCACAATCCGGCGCGTTTCGTCGAGAACTGGGTGAC
>JASFTI010000393.1:0-3710 GCA_050053635.1 Gemmatimonadales bacterium | reverse complement strand
GAAGCGCCGTTTACGCTCGAGGAAGCGGAAGCCGTGCTCGGCATTATCCAGGGCCTCGATCCGGCCGGGATCGGCGCCCGCGACCTGCGGGAGTGCCTGCTCCTGCAGCTGCGTGACCAGGAGATGAGCGATACGCTGGTCTACGACATCATCGAGAAGCATTTCGACCGCCTCGTCAACCATCGCTGGGCCGAGATATCAAAGGAACTGGGTGTCTCTCCCCAGGAGGTCCAGGCGGCGGCGGATGAGATCTCCAAGCTCGACCCCAAGCCGGGCTTGCAGTACTCGGCCGGCGAGGGGAACTACATCATAGCCGATCTGGTAGTCGAAAAGGTTGACAACGATTACATCGTCTTTCATAACGACACCGCGCTTCCGCGTCTGAGACTGTCGCGCTCCTACCGCGAGGTCGCCAGGGACAAGGCCAAGTTCAAAGGCGAGAACAAGGAATTCATCTCGAACAAGCTGAACAACGCCAACTGGATGCTCCAGGCGATCGAGCAGCGTCGCCAGACCATGCTGAAAGTGATGAACTTCATCGTCGACCGGCAGCGCGACTTCTTCGAGGAAGGGATCGAGCAACTGAAGCCGTTGACTCTTCGAGAGGTCGCGGAAGTCATCAACATGCACGAGTCGACGGTCTCGCGGGTCACGAATCAGAAATACGTGCAGACGCCGCGCGGTGTGTTCCCACTCAAGTTCTTTTTCTCGAGCGGTCTGTCCACCGATTCGGGTGAGGACGTTTCGGCTCGCGGGATCAAAGCGCGGATCCAGAAGTTGGTGAGCGAGGAGGACACGAAGAAGCCACTCACCGACCAGACGATCGTCGACATACTGAAGCGGGAGGGGATCAATATCGCTCGTCGTACGGTGGCCAAGTATCGCGACCAGTTGGGCATCCTCTCCGCCCGCATGCGCAAGCGCGTATGAGCCAGCTGGCCGGCGCCCGCGAGACCTCGCCGCAGCAGCTGCAGGTGGCTCCTGCCCTCCGTGACAATTTCTCCGTCGTCATCCCGGCGCTGAACGAGAGCGAAAACATTTCGGAGCTCTTCGAGGGGCTGGAGACCACTTTCCGCGAGCACGGCCTGAACGGCGAGATCGTTTTTGTCGATGACGGATCGACCGACGATTCGGTGGAGGTCGCCCGGCGCGAAGGCGAACGCCTGAGGCGGTTCAAGCTCGAACGACATAAGGTCAACCTCGGCAAGACGGAGGCGTTGGTCACGGGAGTGCGGGCGGCGGAGACGGAATGGATAGTGCTGTTCGACGCCGACCTGCAGCATGGGCCGGAAGAAATCCCGCGGCTGCTGGCCGAGGTCGAGAGCGACTACGACATCGTTTGCGGACGCAAGGTGGGCAAGTACGAGAAACGGCTTGTCTCCGGCATCTACAACTGGCTTTCGCGCCGACTTTTCCGGGTCCCGGTACGGGACCTGAACTCGATAAAGATCTTCCGCAAGACGGTTTTGGATGACATCCACCTGCGGCACGACTGGCACCGTTTCTTCGTCGTGCTGGCCCACGCTCGCGGTTATCGCGTCGGTGAGATCGATGTAACGCTGTATCCGCGGGTGCGCGGCACGACGAAGTACAGCGGACGTCGGCGAATCTTCATCGGGTTCCTCGACCTCGTGGCAGTCTGGTTTCTGCTCCTGTTCAGCCGCAAGCCGATGCTCCTGTTCGGCTTCACGGGGCTGGCGCTGGTGGGGCTGGGACTACTCGTGGGTGTGGCGGCCGTCGTGATGCGGCTCATGGGCCAGGGTTTCCGGCCGCTACTGAACCTGGTGATACTGTTGGCGGTGCTGGGGGTGTCGCTGTTCGGGTTCGGATTCGTTGCGGAGTTGGTGGCGACGTTGCGGGCGGAAGTGGACGATCTCAGGGAATCGATCCGAGAGCTCAAAGAGGGCGGCTAGCCTCAGGTTGAAGGGTTGGGGATGGAGGTGGCTGAAGAGCTGAAGGGACGGAGTCTTTCCAGCGAGCGCTTGGCATGGGGCTTCCTTGCGGGGCTCGTCGTTCTGCACGTAGCACTGGCCCTCCTGCTGTTCGACCCGAAACCGTTCGTGGGTGGCGACAACGCCGGGTACATGATTTTGGCGGAGTCGATCGAGACGGGGCAGGGTTACCGGGACATCCATATTCCCGGCGCACCAAGGCATGGCCAGTACCCTCCGGCCTATCCGATGGTCCTCGCCCTCGCCGCTGCGTTGGGTGGCGGTTTGATCACATTCAAGATCCTCTCGGCGGTCTTTACATCGACCTCGCTCGTCTTCCTCTACCTGCTGGCCAGGCGCCGGTTGTCGCTGGAGGGTTCCCTGGCAGTCGTGGCGCCGTTCGCGGTCAGCTCGGTGCTGCTCTACTACTCGCATTGGGTGCTGTCGGAGGCGCTGTTCGTCCTCTTGACGCTGACCGCGCTCTGGGCGTCGGAGCGTCTGCTCGACTCCAGGCGTTGGCTCGCCCTCTCGTTCGGCTTCGCGCTGCTCGCGTATCTGACCCGGTCGGCAGGGCTACCGCTCGTGCTGGCGCTGCTGGTGGTGCTGGCGTCGAGGCGGAGGTGGCGGGAGCTGGCTGCCGCAGGTAGCGGAGCGCTGGTCGTCGTGCTCGGCTGGTGGATGTGGGGAAGATTGGCGACAGGCGAAGGGGCTGAGGTCTATTCAAGCAACTTCCTGCTGGTTGACCCGTACACCCCGGAACTGGGCATGGTCGGGCCGGGAGGATTGCTGGCGCGGGTGCTATACAACATCCGACTGTACGCGGTCGACGTGTTGCCCGAGTCACTGGTGGGCGCAACACCGGGTCTTCCGACGCTGATGTTGGCGTTCGTCGCGGCGCTGTTGCTCATCGCTCTGGCACTCGTGGCGTGGGTGCGTGGCATTCGTAGAGGGAACGTGCTGGAGTTGTTCGTCTTCCTTTACGTGGCACTGATCGTTCTCTGGCCGGATGCTTGGACCGATCGCCGTTTTCTTCTGCCCGTACTCCCTGTGGTGTTCTTGCTGGGCGCCAGCGGCCTGCAATGGTGTCTGGACTTCCTGCGTCTGCGGCGAACGGCTTGGCCGCTTCCGGTATACGGGGCGATCCTGGCCGTGCTGGCCGTGCCCAGCCTGGTGGTATCGATAGGCTACAGCCAGGAGTGCATGCGGATCTACCGGCAGGGCGACGAGTTCGCATGCTATCTTGGGCCGTGGCGCGCCTTTGCGGAGGTGGCGGGGTGGGTCGAAGACAACACTCCTGACGACGCGATCGTAGTGGGCCGTAAGCCTCGTCTGGTCTACATCTTCTCGGGCCGGCGAGGCAACGTGTATCCGTTCACCACGGAGGACGAGGAGATGCTCGCCTTCCTCGATGAGCTACAGGCGGACTATGTGATGGTAGTGCCGGTGAGTCGCACGACGTACCAGTACATGTTGCCGGTGATTCTCAGTGTGCCGGAACGTTTCGAGGTCGTCTACGAGATCGATGACGGAAGAACGATCCCGTCCTATGTTCTGAAGTATTACCCTGAAGGCGACTCGCCGATCGTGCCTCAGGCGGAGGAGCGGATGTGAACCAGCCCGCCCGCGTTCTCATCCTGCTGGGCACGCGTCCGGAGGCGATCAAGCTGGCGCCGGTCGCCCGTGCCTTGCGTGCCCGTGAGGACGGGGTCGAGGTTCGAGTGATCTCGACGGGGCAGCACGACGATCTGCTCGACGGCGCGCTGGCGAGCTTGGAGATGG
>JASFTI010000392.1:0-3766 GCA_050053635.1 Gemmatimonadales bacterium | reverse complement strand
TGTGCACGGTGAGGCCCATTTCCGCCGGCTCGAGGCCGAGCTCACCGGGCAGGTGGAAGATCGCAAAGCCGTGGTGCTCGCGCCGGGCGGCGGCTGGGTGACGCAGCAGGATCTGGTCGAGCGTTTGCGGCCTTCCAGCCTGTTCGTCTGGCTGCGAGTACGGCCCGACACCGTCTACGACCGCCACTCGCAGGGCGGGCTCGCAGACCGGCCGCTGCTCGACGTCGACGAGCCACGGGCGACGATTCGGGAGCTACTGGCGGCCCGGGAGCCCCTTTACGGACTGGCGGACATAGCGATCGACACCGACACCCGATCCGCCGAGGGCGTCGCTGAACAGATCGTCGAGCTGCTGCGGTCTGAGGAGGTCGGAGGGCGGGGATGAGTCTTACTGTTGACAAGCCGTTGATTCCTGCTAGCCATCCTCACCGCTGGAAGCCCGTGGAAACCACTGGGCCGGGTTTGGGGTAAGCGGTGGACGGGATGGACTGAGGATATGGCTGAGAGGAAAAAGAAAGGAACGGGCAAGCGAGCCCAAAAGGCCAGGCGAGGCGGCGGCGCGTCCAGGTTACTCGTTGTCGAGTCGCCGGCTAAGGCACGCACACTCGGCCGCTATCTCGACGACAGCTATGTCGTGAAGGCCTCGGTAGGACACATCCGTGACCTTCCGAAGCGTGACCTGGGCGTCGATGTCGAAAACGGATTCGAGCCCGACTACGTCACCATCCGCGGCAAGGGCAAGGTCATCAAGGAGCTCAAGCAGGCGGCTAAGACCGCTGAGCTCGTCCTGCTGGGAACCGACCCGGACCGCGAGGGTGAGGCGATCGCTTACCACGTCGCCGAACAGCTCGGTTACCGCTCAAAGAACGGTCGACGCTTCAGGCGCGTGCTGTTCGAGGAGATTACACCGGACGGCGTCACGCAGGGGCTCGAGAATCCGACCGAGATCGACTTCCGCAAGGTCGACGCCCAGCAGGCCCGTCGCATCCTCGACCGCTTGGTCGGCTATAAGGCCAGCCCCTTCCTCTGGAAACCCATACGCCCTGGACTGTCGGCCGGTCGCGTCCAGACCGTTGCCTTGCGACTGATCTGGGAACGTGAAGAGGCGATCCGCGGATTCGAGCCGCGCGAGTATTGGACGGTCGAAGCGCTGCTCGAGAAGGACAGTCAACGCTTCACCGCCAAGCTCCACCACATCGACCGGGGCAAGCCTGACCTGCCCAATGAAGCAGCCGCGTCCGCGGTGCTCGATGCGGTCAAGGACGTGCCTTTTCAGATCACCAAGGTCCGGCGCAAGGAGCGAAGAAAGAACCCGGCGGCCCCGTTTACCACCTCGACGCTGCAGCAGGAAGCAGCGAAGCGCTTGCGGTTCCCGGCCAAGCGCACGATGCGTATCGCCCAACAGCTGTACGAGGGCGTCGAGGCGGGTGGCGAAGCTATCGGTCTCATCACTTATATGCGGACCGACTCGACGCGCGTCGCCGGGTCGGCCGCACACTCGGCGCGCGCTTACATCGAGAAGCAGTTCGGGGGTGCCTACATCCCCAAGTCGCCGCGCCTCTATACCGGCAAACAGCAGAAGGGCGCCCAGGAAGCCCACGAGGCGATCCGTCCCACTTCGGTGCGGCGAACGCCCGAGTCGCTCAAAGGCGATCTCGACTCGAACCAACTCAAGCTGTACGGCCTGATCTGGCAGCGCTTCGTCGCCTCGCAGATGTCCGCGGCCGTGTACGATACCACCGCCGTCGATTTCGATCTCACCGGCACCGATCGGCGCAGCTACCTGTTCCGGGCCACCGGTTCGGTGCTCAAGTTCGACGGCTTCACTCGCCTCTACAAAGGCGTCTACGAGAAAGAGGAGGGTCGGCACCTCGATGACCTCGAGGGCCTGCCCCAGCTCGACGAGGGTCAGATCGTCGACTTGGTCGAACTGGGCAAGACCCAGCACTTCACCGAACCGCCGGCCCGCTTCAGCGAGGCGAGCCTGGTCAAGGAGCTGGAGAAGCTGGGCATCGGCCGGCCGTCGACCTACGCTCAGATCCTCTCTACTCTGGTCGAGCGCACCTACGTCGAGCTGGAGAACCGTCGCTTCGCGCCGACGGCGCTGGGCGAAACGGTTGTCCAGGTATTGATCCGTGTCTTTCCGAAGACCTTTGAGGTGGATTTCACGAGTACTTTGGAGGCGAACCTCGATCGCATCGAGGAAGGCGAGCTGGAGTGGCACCAGGTGCTAGAGAGCTTTTACGAGGACTTCAGCAAGCGGCTCGAGGAAGGGGAGGCCAGGAGCGAGGAGATCATCAAGGAGATCGTCCAGGCGGAGGGCGCGATCTGCGATCTGTGCAACTCGCCGATGGTGGTGAAATGGAACCGCTACGGCCGCTTCCTCGGCTGTTCGTCTTACCCGGAATGCCGGAACACCAAGCCGATCGACGGGCTCCCCGACGTCGACCTCAGGGACGAGAAATGTCCTCAGTGTGGCGGTGACCTGGTATTGAAGAGTGGACGCTTCGGCCCCTTCGTCGCCTGCTCCAACTATCCCGACTGTAGGTTCACGCGCGCCGTGGACGGCAAGCACAACGATGCGGCTGCCGATGCCAAGTGTCCGGAATGTGGCAGCCCGCTGGCGGTGAAGACCGGTCGCTACGGCGAGTTCCTCGCCTGCACCGCGTATCCCAAGTGCAAGCACACGCAGGCGATCAGCTTGGGACTGGACTGCCCGACCTGCAAGGAAGGTGACGTCGTCAAGCGGCGCACCCGTCGAGGACGTGTCTTCTACGGGTGCACGCGTTACCCCGAATGCGATTGGTCCAGCTGGGACACTCCGGTCGCCTTCGACTGCCCCCAGTGCGGTGCGCAGGTCGCGCTGCAGAAGACTTCCAAGCGGAAGGGCGACTTCTTGAGGTGCGCCGTCTGCGGCCACGAGTCGATCCCGGAGGGTGCGGTCGGTTCCAGTCCGGACTGAGCGTTGAGCCCGAGCCTGGCCAGTGTCTGAGATCATCGTTGTGGGTGGCGGCCTGGCGGGAACCGAGGCCGCCTTTCAGCTGGCGCAGCGCGGACACCGGGTCGTGCTGTACGAGATGCGCCCCCGGGTTTCCACGCCGGCGCACCAGACCGACGGGCTCGCCGAGCTGGTCTGCAGCAACTCCTTCAAATCTGAAGAGCCGGCCAATGCTCACGGGCTCCTGAAGGCGGAGCTGCGGCAGCTCGGCTCGCTGATTCTCCAGGTCGCCGATGCGGCGCGGGTGCCAGCGGGCGCCGCGCTTGCCGTCGACCGCGAGCTGTTCAGTCGGGGCGTCGGCCAGGTGGTCGAGGCGCACCCCAACATACGATTATGCCGTGAGGAGGTACGCGAGCTACCTCGAGCTCCGGCTGTCATCGCCAGCGGCCCTCTAACTTCCGATGCACTGGGCGACTCGATACGTCGGCGCCTGGGTGCGGAGAGCCTCTACTTCTACGATGCGATTTCGCCGATCGTGTCCGCCGAGTCGATCGATGAGAGCAAGAGCTTCCGTGCCTCGCGCTATGGAAAGGGCCGCGACGACGCCTACGTCAACTGCCCTCTCACCCCTGAGGGCTACGACATTTTCCACGAAGCGCTGCTCAGCGCTGAAGTCTACGATACACACGACTGGGATCGAGTGCCGTACTTCGAGGGGTGCCTTCCCATCGAGGTGCTGGCTGCGCGCGGAAAGGATACCCTGCGCTTCGGACCCCTCAAACCCGTAGGACTCGAAGACCCGCGCAGCAGCGCGACACCCTATGCGGT
>JASFTI010000391.1:0-3780 GCA_050053635.1 Gemmatimonadales bacterium | reverse complement strand
TTCAAGCGGGAGAAGCTCCCCTGGCTGCGGGACAACCTGCGCCGGGCGCGCGTGCTGGTGAACGTCGCGGGGTGGAGCGTAGACGATTTCGTCAAGGTCGTCACCGGGCTAGACGACGAGGATGGCTTCCTAGGCTACGAGATCAACGTCTCCTGTCCGAACGTCGAGGGCGGCACCATGTTCGGAACGGATCAGGAATCGCTCGCCCAGCTCGTGCGCGCTCTCCGCGGGGTTACCCAGCGACCGCTCGTCGTCAAGCTGACACCGAACGTCGCCGATATCGGCCTCTTCGCCCAGATCTGTGAGGAGAACGGAGCCGACGGCCTGAGCACGATAAACACTTTCCCCGGGATGGTGATCGATGTCGATACGCGCCGGCCGGTGATCGGCAACGTCACCGGCGGGATCAGCGGGCCGGCGATACGACCGATGGGCGTCTACGCGACCTGGAAGGTCGCCTCCCGGGTCGAGCTGCCCGTGATCGGCGTCGGCGGCATCTGCAACGCCCGTGATACGATGGAGTACATCCTCGCCGGCGCGACACTCGTGCAGATCGGGACCGCCATGTTCGTCGACCCCTACACCGCGTCCGAGACGATCGAGGGGCTACGGGAGATCTGCGCTCGCCAGGGAGTGGAGGAGCTGTCTCAACTGGTAAGGGCTTTGGAGGCCTGATGACTGTACCTGTCAAGGAACGCATCATTGTCGCGCTGGATCTGCCGACGCGTAAGGAAGCGCTCCAGCTCGTCGATGCACTGGGAGACGAGGCCCAGATCGTCAAGGTGGGCGCCATCCTGTTCACCGAGGCGGGACCCAACCTGCTCGACGAATTGAAGAAGCGGGGCAAGCGCGTATTTCTCGATCTCAAGTTCCACGACATCCCCAACACGGTGGCGGGCGCCGTGAGGGCCGCTGCCCGGCGCGGCGTTCACATGCTGACCGTCCACGCCGCCGGTGGCCAGGCGATGCTCGAAGCTGCCCGCGAGGCCGCCGGCCCGGACGGCCCCGATGTCGTGGCCGTCACGCTGCTGACCTCGCTGGTCAGCGAGGACGTCGAGCAGGTCTTCGGCCGCTCGCCCGTCTCGCTGGTCGACGAGGTGGTCCGTCTAGCTTCGCTCGCCGTGGCCGCCGGCTTGACGGGCGTGGTCGCCTCGCCGACCGAGGTCAAGCCGATCAAGCGAAGCCATGGTGACGTCCTCAAGGTCGTTACACCCGGCATACGCCTGCCCGGTGACGATCCGGCGGATCAGAGCCGCTACGCGACTCCCAAGGACGCTGCCCGGGCTGGCGCCGACTTCATCGTCGTCGGCCGCTCCGTTAGCGGGGCGAAGGATCCGGCGGCCGCCTTCGATGCGGTAGCCCAGTCGTTCGCCTCAGGCGAGCGAGCTTGACCGTATCCGGCCCCTCGCATAGCCTTCGGGGCGTTGCGGGCGTACTGCTAACCTCACTAGGCCAATCCCCGTAGTCGGCGAGCCCGGATGACCCTGAGATTCTTTAACACCCTTTCACGTCGCGTCGAGGATTTCCAACCCCTTGAGGAAGGACGGGTCCGCATCTACACTTGTGGCCCCACCGTTTACGACACCGCTCATGTCGGGAACTTCCGCACCTTCCTGTTCGAGGACATCCTGCGACGCTACCTGAAATGGAAGGGCTTCCAGGTCGTTCAGGTGCGTAACCTCACCGACGTCGATGACCGGACGATCCACGCCGCAGTCGCTCAGGGCATCGGCTTGCGTGAGCTGACCCTGCCTTTCATCGACGCGTTCTTCAGGGATCACGATCGCCTGGGACTCGAGCGGGCCGAGCATTACCCGCGGGCGACCGATTATGTGCCTCAGATGGTGGAGATGGTTCAAAAGCTCCTGGAACGTGGACTCGCCTACGAGGCGGATGGTTCGGTCTACTTCGATATCTCCGAGTTCCCGAGCTACGGGGAACTGGCCCAGCTCGACCGGTCTTCGCTGCGTGAAGGCCGGGAGACCGGCGATGCGGCGTACGACAAAGGCGATGCCCGTGACTTCGTTCTCTGGAAGGGCGGCGAGCGACCCGAGGAGGGAGATGTCGCGATCTGGGACTCGCCTTGGGGTGCCGGACGGCCCGGCTGGCACCTCGAATGCTCCGTCATGGCGATCGAGCACCTGGGACAGCCCTTCGACATCCATTCCGGCGGTGTCGATCTCGTTTTTCCTCACCACACGAACGAGGTCGCCCAGGCGGAGGGAGCGACCGGTGAGCCGTTCGCTCGCTTCTGGCTCCACGCCAAACACGCGCTGCTCGACGGTCGCAAGATGTCCAAGTCGGAGAACCACTACTTCACCCTGGACGACCTCGTCGACAGAGGCTACCAGCCGTCCGCCATTCGGCGCCTCCTGATCTCGGGCCACTACCGAGCCGAGCTCAATTTCACACTCGCCGGCCTCGACGACTCCGCTCGCTCCGTGGAGCGGCTGATGGAGTTCCGCCGCCGTCTGCAGGCCAGTGGCTCTGACGATCCCGGCCTGGAAGCGACCCGCCTGCCGGAGCTCGCCGACCAGGCGCTTAGAGATTTCGAGAATGCGCTGGACGACGACCTCAACTTCGCCGAGGCCTGGGGTGCACTCTTCGTCTTCGTGCGTGAGGCCAACGCCGCCCTCGATCGGGCCGCCGAGCGGGTGGCAACCGCCGACGCCGATGCCGCCCTCGCCGCGGTTCAATCCATCGACCAGGTCTTCGGCGTGCTCGCCCTGGCGGAGGGAGAGGCGGGCGCGGTCTCGGAAGAGCTGCGCCGGTGGGTCGAGGGAAAGCTGGCTGAGCGCGCAACTGCGCGCGCCGCAAAGGATTACGCCCGGGCCGACGCTATCCGCGGCGAGCTGGCCGAGCAGGGCGTCGAGGTCGAGGACTCGCCGTCGGGAAGCCGCTGGCGCCTGGTCCGGCGAGCTTGACACTATCTGCCATGTGCAGTACAATTCTCGGCTAATTGTAAACGCTGACGTAGCTCAATTGGCAGAGCGGCTGATTTGTAATCAGCAGGTTGCGGGTTCAAGTCCCGCCGTCAGCTCCAGACAGCAACGGCTGGACGGTTTGGGGGCTCAAAAACAGGCGATCCGGCGGCGACGCGAGGCCCTCCGGGTTCGTCGTTTCTGTGTGTCTACAGCCCGGCCGTAAGGTGGGAGGCTCGGAGGCCGGCCGGACCACCGGCTCGCATGGCCTGGTCTTTCCATCCATTGAGATCCAGTGGTGGGGTGCCCGAGCGGCCAAAGGGAGCAGACTGTAAATCTGCCGGCTGATGCCTACGAAGGTTCGAATCCTTCCCCCACCATCCAGACTGACCCGGCGCTCGCCCCCCCTGACGATCTAGGGTACGCGACGCGCGGTGTGAGGTGTTCCCGAAGGAGCGAGGAGAGCATGGCGAAGGCAAAGTTTGAGCGGACGAAGCCGCACGTGAACGTGGGGACGATCGGCCACGTGGACCATGGTAAGACGACGCTGGTGGCGGCGATCACCGAGGTTCAGGCGAAGCGCGGGATGGCGGAGTATGTGCCGTTCGACCAGATCGACAAGGCGCCGGAGGAGCGGGAGCGAGGGATCACGATAGCGACGGCGCATCTGGAGTACGAGACGGAGAACCGGCATTACGCGCACGTGGACTGTCCGGGGCACGCGGACTACGTGAAGAACATGATCACGGGTGCGGCGCAGATGGACGGGGCGGTGCTGGTGGTGAGTGCGGCGGACGGTCCGATGCCGCAGACGCGGGAGCACGTGTTGTTGGCTCGGCAGGTGAACGTGCCGTACATC
>JASFTI010000390.1:0-3784 GCA_050053635.1 Gemmatimonadales bacterium | reverse complement strand
GCACGTCCTCTATCGCGCCATGGAACTGCTCCAGGATCTCGCGCTCGATGTGGGCGTGTGCCAGTGCCAGCAGGTGATCCTGGCAGTCGTTCATGGCGGCGAACGCATCCATGCCTTTGTCGACTCGCTTCTTCAGACGGCCAGCCGCGCTTACCAGGAGCTGGTTCTCGCGGTAGCGCAGCGCGCCGAGCTGGAATTCGGGATCGCGTAAGTGCGACTCGTCGGTCATCCGGGTGACGATCGGGTTCAATTCGGCAATCGCCCGTGCGGCCTTCCCGGTCACGTGCCTGACGATCCCCAGAAACCGAGCCTCCTCGAAGTGCTCCCGGTAGTCGCTGAGCAGCGCCTTGGCGACCAATTGCATCAGCACCGTGTTGTCACCCTCGAACGTGGTGAAGACGTCGCTATCGGCCCTGAGCGAGGCGAACCGATTGACCGCCATGTAGCCCGAGCCGCCGCACGCCTCGCGGCACGTCTGCAGGGTGTGAACGGCGTGCCATGTCGAGTACGCCTTCAGGCCCGCCGCCAGTACCTCGACCTCCCGGGACATCATTCCCCGACGCGCCATGTACGTGCGCACCAGGTGCTTGATGGCAAAATCGAGTGCGAACGTCGTCGCCAGCGGCGGCATCAGGCGGCGCTGGTGGCTCCGATAGTCGAGGATGCGAACCTCGGGCTCGCCGGCCGGTCCGAACTGTCTGCGCCGCGCCCCGTACCGCACGGCTATCGTCAATCCACTCTTCACCGCGCTCAACGCCGCGGAGGCTATGCTGATCCGCCCACCGACCAGCGTACCGAGCATAGTGAAGAAGCGCTTGGCGTCGCCGGGGATTGTCGTGGTGTAGACACCGTCCGCGCTGACGTAGGCAAACCGGTTCAGCAGGTTCTCGCGTGGTATCCGCACGTGGTCGAACCAGATGGATCCGTTGTCCACACCGCCCAGGCCGAGCTTCTCGCCGTGGTCACGGATGCGGATCCCCGGACGAAGCTTCCCTTCCCGGTCACGAATCGGGACGAGGAACGCGTGCACGCCGTAACGCGCGTCATCGATCTGTAGTTGTGCGAACACGGTGGCCATCCGGCCGTGACGCACGGCATTGCCGATGTAGACCTTTCGTGCGCGACCGGTCGGCGTATTGATCACGAATTCACGCGCCCTCTTGTCATAGCGGGCCAGCGTCTCGATATCGCGCACGTTGGACCCGTGCGCCGCCTCGCTCATCGCGAAGCACCCGGGGAGCTCCAGCGCCCCGATATCGGGCAGGTACTTCTCGTGATGGCGCTGAGTGCCCAGACTGGCGACGCTGCCACCGAACAACCCGAACTGAACGCCGAACTTCACCGCCAAGCTCAAGTCGTGGTAGCCCAACATCTCGGACACGGCGAGGAAGCGGCCGATGTCACCCTTGCCGCCGTAATCGGGCGGATAGGCCAGAGCGCCGAAGCCGTGTCGCGCCAGCTCGCGGCACCAGTCCATGACCCGCTCGCGATACGTCGTCCGATCGAGTCCGTACTCGTAGCGGAATCTCGGATCACGCAGGACCTTTAAGACGGCTTCCCGCGTCTCGCGATAAGCCCCGCTCAACAGCCGCGCCATCGAACCGACATCGAACGCCGGCGCCGGCTCCTTCTCCGCTGCGGCTGGTCGCGCGCCCTCGGGGCTCAGCAGCTCCCTGCAAACCTGCGAGGCATCCACACCCAGGGCACTCTCGATATCCGCCAGCGCCTCGGTTATCTCCGGACGCAGCCAGTACTGCGCATCGTCACCGGCGCCCGCTCTCGCCAGCTCGACGCCCAGATCCGCCAGCGAGCGCCGCGTCGATTCCGGTAGCCCGGCCGCCATCCGCCGGATCACGGTCAGCAGCGTACGCAGCTCACCCGGGTCCGGCGGCGCATCCGGGTTCAGCCAACGCTCCAGCACCGGCAGCTTGGTCCCTTCAGGCAGGTCGAGCTTTTCCACCTGCTCGGCGATCGCTCGCCACTCCGCTAGCGTGAGATCGCTATCCGACCACGCCACGTAGATCAGTGGAAGCAGTGAGAGTAGACGTGGATCGTCGGTCGGGAAGCCCGACGGCTGCGGGCCGGTGGTGGACGCGCTCATGCGCTACAAGCTAAAGCACAGGGGCACACCGAGGCTAGTAGTTGGGAACTCGGGAATTCCCATCTACCGAACCGTCGGCCCGATAAGGATCGCGTTCAGGAACAGTCGATTCAGCGATGGCCACAGGTGCCGGTAGTTCGGATCGTCGGCGAAGAGAACGACGCGACCCCGGCCCAGCGGCTCATCGATCATCCACGCCGTACCCTCCAAGAACTTCTGTGTGTTCTCGGGCCAGGTAAACCCGGCTACGGCCAGGTCCTCACCGACGAAGGCGACCGGGCTCGAGCCGCTCTCCGACGGACTATAGAAATCGTCGCCGCTGAGCGGCACAGCGATCGATTCCGTCTCGTAGCCGAAGGTCAGGGGATGCGTGAGGTCGAGCGCGGCGCGCATGATCGCCCCCGGCACTCCCAGCGGGCCGTCCTCGCCGGCGTCGGGACTCACCAGCGGCGGCATCGTCTCCCCAGCTGCCGGCGGCAAGTACTTATCTCCATCTCCATCTCCATCCTCATCTTCATCTCCGACCAAACGCGCGCTCGTGAACCCGAGGTCGGGATCCGCCAGGTACTGCGCCGCACTACCCAGCCCGATCAACACACCGCCACCACGCACCCACTCACGCAGCGCCTCGGCGCCGCTCTCGCCGAAGGCGCGCCCGTAGCCGCGGCCCGATGGCAGGATGAGCACATCGTAGTTGGCCAGGCGGCCGCTGATCGCCTCGACACGGAGGGCGGTGAACGGAAGGCCGTACTCTCGTTCCAGCAGGTACCAGGTATGGCCGTAGCTGCTCGTACCCACGCCTTCGCCGGCCGCCACCGCGACCCGCGGGTAGCGCAGCGTCTCCACCGGGTTGGATCCCACGCCGGTGGGTCCCTCGTCATAGTAAGCGGTGTGAACCGCATCGACCGGCACGGCGAAGCGGCGCGCCAGCTCGTCGACCCGCATGTGGATCGTCTCCGGGTTGCGGGCCACCCGTACCACCATAGCACCTCGCGGGTACGAGAGGCCGCCGGCCCGCAGCGGCCGCGCCGACACCGCCACCTTGAATCCCTCATCCATCAGCGCGATCGCCAGGCGCAGCGCTGCGTCCCGGTCGTAGCGGAAGACGTACGCCGTAGCCGCCCGGCCACCCCTGACACCGCCGTCGATCTCGCTGCGCAGCGCCTCAGGCAGCCTGCCGAGATCGCGGGCCCCGAGGTAGGCGGGCGGCCGCCAGGGCGCGTTCGCTTCGTCGAACTCGACCTCGAGCGGTCGGGTCGCAACACGACCCGCATCCTCCAGCCAGTACGCCTCGACGCCAAACGACAGCGACAGGCTCCAAGCCGTGATGTCATAGAACTGGTACCGCTCACGCGCGGCCCGCGAACCGCGCCGCGCATTGAGCGCCCGCCTGCGGAACTGCTCCTCCACGAAGGCCGAGTCCATCTCGGCGTCCGGGGCGAGCAGCGCATCGACTAACCGGGCCTGGGGTTGCGCCAGATCGATGACATAGCTGCCGGCCGGGAACTCGCGGCGCCCGGAACGGCCCGAAAGGTATTCGTGGGCGGCGCCCGCGCCGAACGATTCGCCCGCCACGCTCACCTCAACTCCGTCGCGCAGCAGGATCTCGACCAACCGTGCCGCCCGTTCCGGGTCATCGCCGGGAACGATCACGAACCGCTTCCACGGTCGGCCGGCGGCGAA
>JASFTI010000389.1:0-3789 GCA_050053635.1 Gemmatimonadales bacterium | reverse complement strand
GAAAAGGACAGGCGCGGCGAGGACGATCATCCCCACGTCGAAGGTGAGGGCCGAAGGCCACATCACACCGAAGAACATGTGCGGAATCATCCAGGCGATGATCGGCGCGGTGAGCGCCCAGGCCCACACCATCCGCGAGCGCGCTCGGTCAACCTTGCGCTGGTCTTCCTGCAACCGTTCGCGTTCCCGGGCCAGGCGCCGCTCGGCACCCGACCGCTCGACGGCGGCCACCGTGTACCCCGCCCCCTCGACGGCTCGTCGCAGATCATCGACCCGAGCACGGTCGGGCGCGTGCTCCACCGTCGCCTTGTGGGTCGCGATGTTGACCGCCGCCGAGCTCACACCTTCGGTTTGCGAGAGCGCCTTCTCCACCGCCTGGGCGCAGGAGGCGCAGTGCATCCCCTCGATATCGAGCACGACCTTCTGCTGCCGCGATCTGACCTTGTAACCGGCAGCTTCTACCGCGCGGCGGAAGTCATCGACGCCGGTAGTTGCGACGTCGTATTCGACGGTGGCCTTCTCGGTCGCCAGGTTCACCCGCGCTTCCTCGACTCCCGGCACGCCCTGAAGCGCCCGCTCCACGTGCCCTACACAGGACGCGCAGTGCATACCCTCGATCTCGAGGATCTCGCTTGCCTTACCCCGAGCACTTTCCCGGGACACCACCGCCGGTGCCCGATCGTCAGCTTTGCTCACAGGTCACCATCGTCCTTCGTGTCTCGACCATGAATCCTTCGGAAAAAGATCGCGGGCGCGAGGGCTCCGAAAGGGAGCCCCCACGCCCGGGTCTGAGGGGGGTGCCAGCTTACGCCGGCGCTGCTACGAACCCGGAGGCGGTGGCGGCTGCGGCGGCCTCTGCCGCTGCCGCATCCCGCGCCCCCTCAGCCCGCGATCACGATCCTGCCGCCAACGATCCCTCTGCTGACGGCGGAATATCTCGATGCCCTCGCGCCACGCCGTGTACTTCTCGCGCTGCGCTTCCGTGAGGACGTCGAGCGACTCTCGCTCGACGTTCAGCAAACCTCGCGCAACTCCGGTCTGCAGCTCAGCGCCCTCTTCGATCAGCCGCTCGAGCGCATCATAGTCGCTCTCCGCACGCGCCTGCTGCACCGCCTCGCGGTGCTCCTGCAAGCGCTCCATCTGCGCCTGCATCAGCGCCTGATGGCCCTCGCCCAGCTGCTCCAGCTGGCTGACCTGCTGCTCGCTCAACTCCAGCTCTTCCTTCAAGCCGAGAAGCATGTGAGGCCCAACGTGACCAGCCCTGCGCATGCCGGCCCTGCCTAAGCCCCGCTGTCCCATCCTCTGACCCATCATCCCAGAGTGCACGCCGCGTCGGGCACGCATCCCACGGGTCCGAGTCGTGTCCTGCTCCTCCTGCCCCAGCGCCGTCCCTGAGACCGCCAGCAACCCTGCCAGCGTCAGGACCGCCGCTAATCCAAGTATCTTCCTCATAATCCACGCTCCGTTCGGTGGTCGGTGTCAAAGCCACTCGTATACACTGACACCTACCGACCCCCGAACGTTAGCGCTCCGACCATCCCTCGTCCAACTCCTCCGCCAACCCCGCTAGCGGACGTACCGGTACAGCAGGTCCACGATTTCCTCCCTCACCTGCTCCGCCGGCTCCCCGCCCAACTGGATGGCGTGCGTCACGCACCCCTCCAGATGATTGGCCAGCAGCAGCTTCTCCGCCCCGTTCAGCGCCGAGTGCACCGCCGCGAACTGTTGCAGGATGTCGGGGCAGTAACGCTCTTCCTCTACCATGCGCCCCAGCCCCTCCACCTGGCCGCGGGCGCGAGCGAGGCGCTTGAGGATGTCCCGTTTGGTGTCCGGCGCGATGCCCATCGCGTGGGCAGGCTTCGCCATTTCCCCTCCTGTGCTATACTGGGGTATAGTATATTGCGCTCCTCTTCTCCATCAAGCCCCCCTTCTCGCCATCGCCATCGAAGCAAGAACCCGATGGCGATGGCGATGGCGATGGCGAGGGCGAGGATAGCCTAACAGAGCAGAGGCCCGGCGCCGAGGAGTTGCCGTTAGCTCATTCCGCCTTGAGCACCCTCATCGGATCGATCTTCGCCGCCCGGCTCGCCGGAATGATGCTGGCGGCCACCGTTACCCCGAACAGTAGGGCGGCCACGGCCACCACGACGACCGGTTCGACCGAACCCAGTCCCATGTCCTCCAGCAACTTTCCGATGAGTGCTACCACGGGGAGCAACAGGAAGGTGCCAACGAGCAGGCCGATGATCGACAGTCTGACACCGTGCACGGCTAACAGCGCCACGACATCGCCTGCCCGGCCTCCGAGGGCCAGGCGAACGCCGATCTCGTGCCTCCTCTGCAACACCGAGTAGGAAACCACGCCGTAGGTACCCAGCGACGCCAGCAACAGGGCGAAGATGCTGAAGCCGCCGAAGATCGCGTTAAAGATGTCGAACGCGACGGTGTACTTATTTGCGTATTCCTCCATCGTCTCGACGGTGTTGATCGTCACATCGGGATCGATCTTGGCGATCTCCCTCCGGGTGGGCTCGGACAGGGCTCGCGGGTCGCCGATCGTGCGGACCACGAGGTAGCCTACACCCATCGGATCCTGAGTCAGCGGGATGTAAACGGCCTCCTCGAATCCCTGGTTTTGTCCCCCCATCAGCGTCTGCCGCACATCGGCAGCCACGCCGACGATCTCGCGGAACTCTCCCCGAAAGGAAATGCGATGACCGATAGGACTGCGTCCCGGGAAACGACGCCTCGCCATCGTCCGGTTGATGACGGCGACCCGTGAGGCGTCGGCGCGATCCGATTCCTCGAAGAAACGGCCCTGGAGCAGCGGTATGTCGAATGTCTCGAGATAGTCGGGTGACACCCGGACGGAGACGGCCCGCGGTGCGCCGGTGGCTTGCTGGCTAAGCTGACCCTCGACGTTGAAAGTATCGGTCGAAGGGAACAGGTCCTGCGGCAAGGCGGTGGCGAGCGTCGCCGACACGGCACCCGGCAGGGCTGCGGTGCGGTCGCGGATCTGATCGAGCACGAAGGCCCTATCTTCAGCACCCTCGTACTTCCAATACGGGAGCCTGAACCGCACGGTCAGGAGGGTGCTCGCCTCGAAGCCGGGGTCCCGGTTCTTCAGCTCAAGGAAGCTCCAGACCAGGACGCTCCCACCTCCCAGCGCGACGAGGGATAGCGCGATCTCGGCAACCACCAGGGCGTTGCGGATCCGCCCGCGGCGCCGACCCCCGGAAAACCCTACGCCAACACCCTCCTTGAGCGCGTCGACCTGGTTCGTCCTGATGCTCTGAATCGCCGGGAAGAGCCCGAAGACGAGGCCGCAGAGGGCGGTAATTCCTACGGTGAATAGCACGACGCGGGTGTCGAGCGACGGGAGCCACATGCGCGGCATCACCGACAACATCAAGCGATCAGAAATCAGCTTGATACCTGCGGCGGCCAGGGCTAGGCCGGCGGTGCCGCCGACGGCGGCCACGACCAAGCTCTCGCGGGTAAGCTGAGCGAAGATGCGGAGCGGCCCCGCCCCCAGAGCCGTTCGTAGCGCGATCTCGCGCCGACGGTCCTGGCTCCACGCGAGCAGGAGAATCGCGATGTTCGCGCAGGCGATGAGCAGGACGAAGAACACCGCGGCTTGCAGGATAGCGATATACAGGCGACTCTGGGGATCCGGGATCTCCGTGCGCAGGTTGAGCACGTCGATCGTCCAGTTGCCACGTGTCTCGGGGTGCAGACGCTCGATCCGCTCCGCGATGACCGTCACTTCTGCTTCGACCTCCCCCATCG
>JASFTI010000388.1:0-3798 GCA_050053635.1 Gemmatimonadales bacterium | reverse complement strand
GTCAAATCAGCAGATAGAGTAATCCGGGAGAAGTTGGCGCGGCGGACGCGCTCAGGCCTTTTATTTCCTTAAGCACTCGCTGACAATTGCACACACAGGGGCAGAGAGGAACGGAGAGACATCGTTCGATGACGGCTACGGTCGCTGCTCAGGGTAGGGGAGTCGAGCTGCCGGTGACGCCGCCGGCGGGTCTGCCCGACCCGGATCTCAGGGAGAACGCCATCACGGTGCTGGAGCGCCGCTACCTGGTGAAGGACGACGAGCTCCGTCCGATCGAGACGCCCAGGGAGCTGTTCTGGCGGGTGGCGCGGGCGATCGCGGCGGTCGATTTGCAGTATGGGACGAGCGGAGCGGAGGCGGGGCAGTCAGCGGAGCGATTCTATCAGATTATGGCCGACGGGCAGTTCGAGCCGAACTCGCCGACGTTAATGAACGCGGGTCGCCCGTTGGGCCAGCTATCAGCGTGTTTCGTGTTGCCGGTGGAGGATTCCCTGGAGGGGATCTATACGACGCTGCGGAACATGGCGCTGATTCATCAGTCCGGGGGCGGCACCGGGTTCGGGTTTTCGCGGCTCCGGCCCAGCGGGGATGTGGTGAGGTCGACGATGGGTGTCGCCTCCGGACCTGTATCCTTCATGGAAGTCTACGACGCGTCGACCGAGGCGGTAAAGCAGGGTGGGACGCGGCGCGGGGCGAACATGGGGATCCTACGAGTAGACCATCCGGACATTCTGAACTTCATCGCCTGCAAGCGGGAGAACAACCGGGTCACGAACTTCAACATCTCGGTCGCGGTGACCGACGAGTTCATGCGTGCGGTGCAGGCGGATGACGAGTATGAGCTGATCAGCCCGCGTAACGGGGAAGTAGTAGCACGGCAGCGAGCCCGGGATGTATTCGAGCGGATCGTCGAGGGTGCGTGGGCTAACGGCGAGCCCGGCGTGTTCTTTGTCGACCAGGCGAACTACTACAACCCGGTTCCGCATCTGGGCTCCTACGAGGCGACGAACCCGTGCGGCGAACAGCCGCTCTTGCCCTTCGACGTGTGCAACCTGGGATCGCTCAACCTGGGTGCGTTCGTCAAGGAAGGGATTGTTGATTGGGATGGGCTGCGCCAGGCGGTCCACACGTCGACGCACTTCCTCGACAACGTGATCGATGCAAACCGATACCCGCTTCCCGAGATCACCGACCTGGCGCAGCGGATCAGGCGAATCGGCCTCGGCGTGATGGGCTGGGCCGACATGTTGGTGCGACTCGAGATCCCCTACGGCTCAGACGAGTCGTTGGAGCTGGCCGAGCGCGTGATGCAGTTCGTGGACGAGGAGGCGAAGGTCAAGTCGGAGCAGTTGGCTGCGCAACGCGGCGTCTTCCCCGAATGGGAGCGCTCGATCTGGGGGCCCGACGCGACCTGTGCACGGGCGCCGAGCGGCAACAGGGTGCGACCGGAACGCCGTCTGCGCAACTGCAATCTGACCACCGTCGCACCGACGGGGACGATCTCGATCATCGCCGGCTGCTCGGGCGGTATCGAGCCGCTGTTCGCGGTGGCGTTCATGCGGAATCAGGCGGGCACGCTGATGCCCGATGTCAATGACGATTTTGTGGCCCTCGCACGTCGGCAGGGGTGGTACTCGGATCAACTAATGGAGCGGATCGCGTGCGAGGGCCACATTCATTTCGATGAGGTTCCGGAACAGGGGCGAGCGGTGTTCGTCACCGCACACGATGTCTCCCCGGAGCAACATGTTCGTATGCAGGCGGCGTTCCAACGATACGTGGACAGCGCCATATCAAAGACCTGCAACTTCCCGACCGAGGCGAGCCCAGCTTACGTCCGTGCGATCTACGAGCTGGCCTACGAGCTCGGCTGCAAGGGTGTGACCGTCTATCGCGACGGCTCTCGGGAAGGCCAGGTGTTGTCCACGGGCAAGACGGCAGAGGCAGTCGTGAAGTCATTCGACAGCGTTAACGGTATGGGCTCGGTCTCAGAGGTTGGGCGGAAGGGCGAAGACGTGGCAGGGGATGCTGGAGTCGCCTCTGAGGCCGAGCTCGCCAGTCGCGAACTCATGGCCGAGAACGGTGAGCTGCGGGACGAGCTCGCGCTGCTGGCGAAAGAGAACGAGCGGCTGAAACGTGAGCTATCCGCCAAACAGGGCGAGCTGATGGGCAAGCCGTTCGTGCGTGAGCGACCGGATATTCTGCGGGGCGTCACGCGCAAGATGCTGTCACCGCTCGGCACGCTCTACGTCACGATCAACGAAGACGAGAAAGGCCGACCCTTCGAAGTCTTCACCACGCTGGGCAAGGCCGGCGGTGCCGCGATGGCCGACGCCGAGGCGATCAGTCGGTTGATCTCGCTGGCGCTTCGCAGCGGTGTCCCGCTCAGCACGATCAGCAAGCAACTGCGCGGGATTTCCTGCGATCGGGCGGTAGGCTTCGGCGCTAAGAAGATCCTCTCGGTGCCGGACGCCGTCGCCCTGGCGATCGAGGAATACCTGGCCGAAAAAGAGGGCGAGCAGCAGATGCTGCCGCTCGCAGACCCGCAGAGCGGCTCGAAGGGTAACGGCGGTACGCAGAGTGCCGAGCCGCCCGAGATTAGCAGAGGTCTGTTCGACGACCCGACCAAGCACTTCGGCCGGGACATCAAGGCGTTTATCGAGACCTGTCCCGACTGCGGGTTTTCGCTCCAGTTCGCCGAGGGGTGCATGAAGTGCACCGCCTGTGGCTACTCGGAGTGCGGCTAACCGGATAGCAGTCCCCCACCGTTGTCCGGCCAATAAGGGCGCCCACTTGGGCGCCCTTCCCCTTAATGGGAGTTCGGGATTCGGGGATTCCCGATTTCCCAATTCCCCACAAGCTGAAACTTCCCTCGTTCCCCCGTTGTTCTCTTGGTGTAGGTAAACAGCGGTCCTTGGCCGGTCACCGGCCGGACGGCACCAGCAAGCGGGGGCGAGGCACATGGCGCGGGCATTCGAAGAGCTGATTGGAGCTCAGCTGGACGAGCTGTACTCGGCCGCCCTCTGTTTCACGCTCGACGAGGGCCGGGCCGAGGAGTTAGTGCAGGAGGCGTCGATCCGCGCTTTCCACGAATACCCGGGCCGGCAGCGTGGCGCCGAATTTCGACACCGAATGTTGGAGGCCCTGGTCTCGGCGTACTTACGGCGACAGCGGCGCCAGGGGCGTGACCCGTTGGCGTCGAACGGCGGGCTCTACGACGAGGGGGTGCGAGCGGCGGAGTGGGGGCCGATCGAGCCTTTCCCGGAGGTTGGCTCACCGGGCTACCGGCTCCTGCTCGAATGGTTCGACCGCGCCTGGGCGCAGCTCGATGACGGTGACCGGTTGATCCTCTGGCTGGCGGACGTCGAGCGACTGAGGCACCGGCGAGTCGCTGAGATGACCGGAGTCGGTGTGGAAGAGGTTCGGGCGCGACACTACCGAGCCCGACGCAACTTGAGTCGGAGTGCGGCCCGCGAAGTGGGCCGCCGTGCAAGCGGAGGCGTCAAGGCGCGATGATGGACTGCCGTAGAACACGCAGAACTCTGTGGCCCGCCGATGGCCTGCGTGTCGGAGACACCGAGGTCGAAGCGGCGCTCGCACACGCCGAGGAGTGCGCGTGTTGCTCCGAGTTCCTCGAGGAGGACCGGCGCGTGGCGCAGCTCATTCGCGAGAGCGTGCCACGAGTGCGGGCGCCGCGCGAGTTGAAGGAGCGGCTTTACACGGCGCTGGCGCGTGAACGAGCCGGTTCACCCGCTTCTCGCGATGTCGGGCGCCGCTTGCGGCGACCGGCGATAGCAG
>JASFTI010000387.1:0-3800 GCA_050053635.1 Gemmatimonadales bacterium | reverse complement strand
GGTTCAGTAGTCGTTCGGCCCGCTGCTCCAGCCGGCCGCCCGCCGCCAGCGGCTCGTCGTCCCAGCGGACCTCGTGGTAGGTGAAGTACTTCGCCACGAAGTGCATCATCCGGCTGAACGGCAGATAACCAAGGAACAGCAAGGCCAGTAACAGATGCACGGTGAGGATGCCGGGGAGCTCGATGGACATGTCCGCCGTCAGCAACGCCCCGGCGAAGCTCGAGACACGCGCCGCGAAGTCCTGTGACAGCGCCACCGCATATGCACCGGTCGCGAACACCGCCAGCAGCAGCAATAGGTTGAACAAAGCGGCTGGGGGCGTGAATTCCCTTAACCGCCGGTCGGCGAAGCGACTGGCGAGCAGGCCCAGCGCACCGATGCCGCCGAGCGCGAAGCCCGCGCCGGCGAGGAGCGTTATGCCGCCGCGCCAGTCGCCGAGGCTCGCGGTCTGAACACCGGCCAGCTCCAGCGCGCCACCGAGTAGCAAGAGAGCTCCTGCGGCGATCAACACGTACATGCCGATATGGAAGGGAAAGGAGAACCACCAGAGCCGGCGATTGTTCTCCCAAACGCTCTTCAGAAACACGATCTCCTGGAACATGAAGGACGCCTCGCTGAACAGGTCCTTCTGGCGCGGCTTCGTCCACCATTCGAACTGCTCTAGGTATGAGCCGCCGTAGTGGCTTCTTCCTTTCTCATGGGGCACGGGAGCGAGCTCCCAGCGGAG
Source organism: Gemmatimonadales bacterium (assembly GCA_050053635.1). Classification (GTDB taxonomy): domain Bacteria; phylum Gemmatimonadota; class Gemmatimonadetes; order Palauibacterales; family KS3-K002. The sequence continues at coordinate 3,073 of JASFTI010000387.1, read as the reverse complement.
ATGCATGGGAAGCCTCGCTATCCTCAATGTCCTGAGGACGAACGCCACGACGAAGATCGCCAGGAGCAGCCACGAGATCACTATCAGTATCGATCCGGACATTCAATCCTCTTTCTCCGTCGAGTATCTCTTGCGTTGCATGAGTTCCTGGATGGCTGCACCCGCATCCTGGACGTCGTTCTCGCCATGCAACAGCTGCTTGATGTCTTCGGTACATAAGGACCCGAACCGGTACACCGCGCACACCCGGCACTCGTTTCCCTGCGGGGCGCAGTCGAGCCCCTTGATCATCCAGCACGGTCGGGTGCTGTCCTTGTAGGCCGGACAGGTCTTGCGGGTCTCCTCGCTGCAGGGAAGCAGGTCCCAGCACGGCAGCAGCGCCTGCAGCCGGTGAATTCCCTCGATGTTCAGTCCCAGGTCGCGGACGAGGTGCTGGATGGTGCGGACGCGGCTGATGTCCTCCCGAGAGAACAAGCGGCGGCCGGAGGCGGTACGGTGGGCGATGAGGAGGCCTTCGTTCTCGTATTTGCGGACGGCGGAAACGGAGAGCCCCACCTGCTGTGCGAGAACGCCGATCGAGATCAGCGGGTCTTCGATTTCGTGGTGCGTTGATGCGTCGGGCACAAAAAAAGAGCCCTTCGGTGCCACGCGAAATGAGCGGTCAGGGCTACAGTAATCTACAGCGGATGGTGTAGAAAATCTATACCCTTGCCTGCGGAAAAACTACACCACCCGAGTGGGTTCCCTCGGGGCCCACGGCTGCACCCGATTGTAATACATAGAGATATGGCTAAGGCCCGCGCGGCCCCCGGGGGACCCGGCTCAACCGGTCAGCTCTCTCACCATTCGCGCGAACTCTTCGGCATCCACCGGCTTGCTGATGTACCCCTCGGGTGGGGGGACCTGGCGGCGGGTGGAGATGAACCGCTCGAATTCGTCCGAGATACCGGTGACGATGATGACCGGGATGCTCTTGAGTCGTTCGTCTTCTTTGAGCTTTCGATACACGGCCACGCCGGACTTCTCGGGCATGGTGATGTCGAGCGCGACGAGATCGGGCGCCTGTTGCTCGAGTGCCGCGATGGCTTGGGCGCCATCGTTGGCGGTGGTGGCCACGAAACCGTTGTCCTGCAACACGGTGGAGAGATATTCCCGAGCATCGGGATCATCATCCACTACCAGAACCGTCTTGGCGTCGTCAGTCATGGGCCGCATCCATTTCAGGCTGTCGGGAATCCTCCGACTCCAGCGTTGGAGGCCGCTTGCGAGGTAGCTGAACGATGAAGCGCGTTCCGGTCCCGGGGTGCGACTCGAGCTCGATGGAACCGCCGTGGGAGCGGGCGATACGATCGGCGATGAATAGGCCCAGCCCGGTGCCTTCCATTCCCTTGGAGGAGAAGAACATCGTGAATGCCTTCTCTCGGGTTTCCTGGTCCATCCCGATGCCGTTGTCTTCGACCTCGTACTGGACGAGGTCACTGAGTCCCCGGAGTCGCACGGTGACCATGTGCTGATCCTTCTTCGCATCGAGGCGGCAAGCGTCCAGCGAGTTCTCGATCAGGTTGACGAGTAGCGAACGGACCGCCTGCGCGTCGCCCTCGAAGTCGCCGGCGTCGGAGTCGAACTCGCAGTGCAACTGCACGCCTTGTTCCTTAGCCCGCGATTGCATGGAGCCGCAGATATCCTTGGCCACATCCAGGGCGGTCAATGGCTCCCAGGCGGGTACACGTTCCTTCGCATAGTAGAGAATGTCCGAGACCATGCTCTTGATCCGGGCGACGTTGCGCTGGACGGTGGCCCAGCCCTTGTCGACCCGTTCGCGATCATCCTTGGCGAAACCGGACTCGACCAGATATATGCCTCCGGCTAGCCCGTTTAGCAGCCCCTTGAGGCCGTGCGATACCGAACCGACCAACAGGCCCAACGAGGTGAGCCGGCTCTCGAGCTCCCGGACCTGGGTGATGTTGGCGCTCATCTCCATCACGCTGGTGATCCGACCCTGCCGATCACGGATGGGAGCGGCAGTCACGAGCACGTTCTGGCGCTTGCCTTCGAGCGACGTGACCACCTCTTCCCGGGTATGCGGCTCGCCGTCCTCGAAGGTCTCCTGGACGGGGCAGGGGACACACGGCTCTGAGCGATGCTTGTAGGCCTCGTAGCACTTGCGGCCGAGGCAGTTGCCGAAGTCGTCCAGGAAAGCGCGGTTGGCCTCTATAATATTCAGGTCGAGGTCTTGAATCGTGATGTAACAGGGCACTTCGTCGAACATCACCTGATAGCGCCGTTGGCTCCGCCGAAGTTGACGCTCCAGGTCCCTCATGTCGGTGATGTCGGTGGACATCTCCATGACGGCCACGATCTCGCCGCTCTCGTCGCGGATCGGCGTGGCGTCGACCAGCACCGAGATCTCCTTCCCGTCCTGGCTCGTGACCCGCTCTTTGCTGCGGTGGCGTTGTCCATCGTGGAACGCTTCGGCGACCGGGCAGGTCTCACAGCGCTCGGAACGCCGCTTGTAGACCTGATAGCAGAAGCGGCCGTCGATATTGCCGAAGTCGGTGCGGAATCGCTGGTTGGCGTCGATGATCCGGAAATCGCGATCCTGCACCGTGAGGTAGCATGGCAACGCGTCGAAATAGACGTGATAGTCGTTATTCATCGCAATTCCCGAGAAGATCTTGCCGTGCGATCTACCCCATTCTTCACTCGCCAACCGAGAACTTCAAGACTTGCTCTAATCCTCGGCGGCTGCCTCGTCGTGGGCCAGCTCCAGGATCTTGCGAACATTTCGCACGAGCGCCTCTTCGGTCACGGGCTTGTCGAGGTAGCCCTCCGGCCGCCTAGCGGTGCGGTCGTAGATCAACCTGCGCAGCTCGGGTCTGCCGGTGATCACGCAGATCTTCAGGCTTTCGAGCTCGGAGTCCTTGCGCAGAAGTTCGAACACCTCGCCGACATCGCGTCCCGGCATGGCTAGGTCGAGGGTCAGGAGGTCCGGTTTCTCGCTGCGGGCCATGGCCAGCGCTTCGTCGCCGTCGGCGGCGCGCAGCACCGTGGCACCGTTGTCCTCGAGGACGGT
>JASFTI010000386.1:0-3802 GCA_050053635.1 Gemmatimonadales bacterium | reverse complement strand
GAGCGGGATCCGTTCGAGATCATGAAGATGGGGAGCTACTTCGACACCTGCCTCAGCCTCGAGGGAGATGATGAGGCGTTAGCTGCGTCGGTCGTGGTGAACGCGCTCGACATCAACAAGCAGGTGGTCTACGGCCGCCGTACCGACGGCGCGGTCGTGGCCCGCAAGCTGATCGGCGCCACGGCCGCCGGCGAACTGGCCGGGTACAATACTTACGCGTCGTACAACCGGGAGGGGATCGCCGCCGCCCTGGCGGAGCTTCTCGCGGACTACGCGCATTCGTGTGGCCTGCGGCTCAGCGATACGGCGACGCCCGAGGTCCTGCACGAGGGCTACTGGTACGACGACGGCAACGAGCCGTGGGGCGAATTCGCGGAATCCTCTGAGCCGGGCCCCGAAGGCGAGGCCCTGGACCAGCTCAGATGACCACCTTCCGTTTCGATCGCATGGAGGCCGCCGGGTCGCTCGGTAACCTCGGCACCTTGCTGCCATTAGCGGTCGGGATGATCGTCCTCAACGGTCTCTCCGCCACGAGCGTCTTCCTGCTCGTGGGCCTGTTCTACATTCTGGCAGGGCTTTACTTCCAAGTTCCCGCCGCCGTGGAGCCGATGAAGGCGATCGGAGCTTACGCGGTAGCGCTCGGTCTCACTCCGCTGGAGATCCAGGCATCATGCCTGTGGATGGGCGGGGTCCTGCTCTTGCTCGGCGTCAGCGGACTTATCGAGATTATTCAGCGCTTCACACCAAAGAGCGCTGTCCGCGGTGTACAGCTCGTTGTCGGAGTGCTTCTGCTGACCAGGGGTCTGGAGCTGATGGTCGAGCCCGACGTCCACATGCAGCTCCAGGACGTACTGGGGGTGCCGCTGGGGCCGCTGGTCGGCGCGCTGGGCCTGATCGCTACGCTGCTACTGCTGGACAACCGCAGAGTTCCAGCGGCGATGGTCATTCTGATAGTAGGCATCGGGCTCGGCCTATTGTTCGGGAAGCCGTTCGAGATCGGCGTCCCGTCGCGATCTTCGCTGCTCTCCGTCGGGCCTTACGGGTGGCCATCTCCCGATGTCTTCTGGTGGGTGCTGCCCATCCTGGTGTTGCCCCAACTGCCGGTTACGGTGGGTAACGCGATCCTGAGCAATGTGGAGCTGTCCCGCGACTACTTCCGGGAAAAATCGGCGCGGGTCACGAACCGCAGCGTTTCGATCTCCATGGGTCTCGCGAATTGCGCCGCTTTCGTATTTGGCGGGATGCCGATGTGTCACGGTGCCGGAGGGTTGGCGGCGCACTATCGCTTTGGGGCGCGCACGGCGGGTAGCAACGTCATCATCGGTGGGTTACTGGTGCTGTTGGCGCTGGGGTTGGGCGAAAGGCTCGTGCGGGTCCTGAACTTGATTCCCGACGCCATCCTGGGAGTGCTGTTGGTGTTCGCGGGGATCCAGCTGGCCCTGATGATTCGGGACCTCGCCGATCGCAGGGATCTCTTTGTCGCGCTGTTGATGCTGGGGTTGGGGCTCGCTCTCAACCTCGCCGTGGCATTTCTCGCCGGCGTGGCGGCGGCCTATCTGATCAGACTGCGCAGGATTCGAGTGTAGAGCGGCGAGGGCGGCGGGTCGCCGCGCGGCAGCATTGGCAGGTCGCCAAAAAAACCGATTAAAGACCCCCGGCGCCGACCCCAAACCGCGGACCCTTTTCAGCGACCTGTTAGCGGCCCGAACGTGAAGAGACAGAGGATCCTATCGTGCCTCCATTGAGCCGTTGGTACATCAAGACCGCGATCGTCTATCTGGTCGCCGCACTCGTGGTCGGCGTGGCACTGGCAGCTCGGCCGGCGGTCGGGCTCCCGTCTTTCGTCGCGTCGCTCGGGCCGGCTTACCTTCATCTGCTGAGTGTCGGCTGGATCACGCAGATGATCTTCGGCGTGGCGTATTGGATGTTCCCGCGCCTGTCGCGAGAGCGACCGCGCGGCAGCGGCTCGGCGGCCCTCGCCACCTACCTCATGCTGAATTGCGGGCTCGTGCTGCGCGCGTTGGCCGAGCCCGCGGACACGCTGGGAGGCGGCGCGGTCTGGGACTGGCTGCTCACGCTCTCCGCCACCCTCCAGTGGGGCGCCGGCCTCATCTTCGCGCTCAACATCTGGGGACGGGTCAAGGAGAAGTGAGATGCCGCGACTGAGCCGCTGGTGCGTGCGAGCCTCGCTGCTCTACCTGGTCGCCGGCTTCACACTGGGCGCGCTGCTACTCGTCAATAAAGCGGGTGTGGGCGATGCGACGCTGTGGCGACTCGCACCGGCACACATCGAGTTCTTGCTCGTCGGCTGGATCGTTCAGTTGACGATGGGGGTGGCCTTCTGGATCCTGCCGCGTTTTCGGTCGGGCGCGCCACGCGGCAAGGTGAGTTGGGCGTGGCTGGCCTTCTCGCTCCTCAACGCCGGCGCGCTGGCCGCGGGGCTCGGGCCCCTGCTCGCGAAGGGTCCGTGGGTCGCCGCGGCGGGTCGGGCCGCGGAGCTCTCGGCGGCGGTAGCTTTCGCGATCCATGCCTGGCCCCGGGTGAAGGCGGTCGACATGAGTCCTCGAGAGCCGGCCCGGTAGTCGGGCGGCGGCCCGTTGGAGGGCTCGGCTCTCGGCTCTTGCCGTTCGCGCGGCGGCGGGTGTAGCGTTATCGGACTATCGAAGTGCGTTGGACCCTCGTGCGCGCTCACGGCAAAGGAAAGCCCCATGCGAACGACCATCTTCACTTTCCTCGGTCTGACGCTCGTGGCCGGCGCCGCGACGCCGGCCGCCGGAGCGCAGCCGGCGATGCAGATGGCGCAAGACGCGGAGACCTCGGTGACCGACAAGGCCCAGGTGATAGACATGCTCAAGCGGTCGTTCGACGAGGTGCGCACCGCTATCCGCCAGCTGCCCGACTCGGACCTCGACGAGTCGGCCACGTTGTTCGGCCGGCAGACGACGTACCGCAACGTCTATCTCACCGGCGTCATGCACGCCCACGGGCACCTCGGGCAGCTGATCGCCTACGCGCGCACGAACGGGATCGTGCCACCGTGGTCTGCCGGAGGACCTTAGCAGGGAGCTTCTTCCGGAGCCTGCGCTCGCTGCCGCGGTTCGGCCAGGGGAGCGAGCCAGAGCACGTTCGCTAACGTTCAAGTCTGAGCGAGACATCGATGCTTTGTTCCATGAGACGCGAGGAAGCGCTCGGGAGAAGGCTGGTCCTGATCCCGCTCCTCACGACCCTGCTCGGCGGCTGCGGGTCGCTGGCTCGCCGCGTCGACATCGACGTCGACCCGGAGAGCGACCGCGCCTGTATCGACTCCCGCTCCCGCGCGATCTCTGTCGCGATCCTCGGTAGCCCGGAGATCGACGTCAGGCGGATCGACCTGCATTCGGCGGAGCTTCTCTTGCCGCAACTCGGAGCGGGGGGCAGGCCCGACCCCGCCCGCGCCCGCTACGAATACTCGAATCTGGACGCCTACGAGGACGTGGTGCTGCCTTTCCTGTTGGCTTACGATACATTCGGCACCCGGATCGGGCCCGCCACACTCACCGCGGAGCTGGACGACGGCACGGCCATCAGGGGAACCGAGGACGTCTGCGTCGTGCAGGACCGGCGTCGGCCGTAGCAGGCTGAATACGGCGCTCCGCCAACCGCGCCGCCCCATACCTTGACAGTCGACAACAAGCCCCCCACTATTGTAGACAATCTAGGTACCGTTGCGTTGGGAGGGCGATCGTGGCTCGCTCGAAGGCCGACCTGCTGCAGGGCACGCTCGACATGCTGATCCTCAAGACGCTGGCGCTGGGGAAGCTCC
>JASFTI010000385.1:0-3803 GCA_050053635.1 Gemmatimonadales bacterium | reverse complement strand
CACGACATTGCGCATTCGGGATAAGCGGAGGTTGAACCATGGCCCAGCGGCTTGCAGCGCGCATCGCACTCATAGCCAGCTTCGTGCTATTCTGCAGCGGCCCGCTCGTCGGACAGGACCTGTCGCCAGAGCAGCAGACAGCCCTCGAGATGGTGGACGGGCTGTCGACGGAGATCCACCTGATGTCCATCAGGCTGTGGGACTACTCGGAGATCGCGCTGCTCGAGGCGCAGTCCGCCGAGTTCCTCGCCGCACTGCTCGAGGACGAAGGCTTCACAGTAGAGCGCGGCGTGGCCGACATGCCGACGGCGTTCGTCGCTTCCTGGGGCAGCGGCCACCCGATCATCGGGGTGCTCGCCGAATACGACGCGCTGCCCGGCATCGGCAACGCGCCCCTACCCCGTCGGGCACCGCGCGAGGATGAGGTTACCGCCGGGCAGGGCTGCGGCCACAACTTGTTTGGGGCCGGTTCCGTCGGCGCCGCCATCGCCATCAAGCGGACGATGGAGCGGCACGGCCTCGAGGGCACGGTACGTCTCTACGGCACGCCCGCCGAGGAGACCGTGGTCGGCAAGGTCTATATGGCGAAGGCGGGCGTGTTCGACGACCTGGATGCGGCGTTCGAGTGGCACCCCAGCCTCGAGACCGGGGTTCGCAATCAGCCCGGCCGCGCCCTCAACAACTTTACCGTCGAGTTCTTCGGCCAGGCCGCACACGGCGCCGGCGATCCCTGGAACGGCCGTAGCGCTCTCGACGCTGTGGAGTTGATGAACTACGGGGTGAACATGGCGCGCGAGCACATCCGACCCGAAGCCAGGATCCACTACGTCATCCCGTCAGCCGGTGACGCACCCAACGTCGTGCCCGAGTACGCAAAGGTATGGTACTACGTCCGCGAGGCGAATCGGGAAAAGGTCCAGGAGTATTACGATTGGATACTCAAGATCGCCGAAGGCGCCGCCATGGCGACGCGCACTACGCATAAGGTCACGTTGATCACCGGCGTCCACGAGACACTCCTCAACCGGCCGCTGCAGGAAGCGATGCAACGTAACCTCGAGATCGTCCGCGCACCCGTCTTCCCCGATGAATACCAGGAGTTCGCCCGCCAGCTACAGCGCTCGCTGGGACTCGAGGAGAAAGGCCTCGACACCGAGATCCAGCCGCTGGCCGACGAGCCGCAGCCCGTCAGCGGCGGCTCGACCGACGTGGCCGAGGTCTCCTACATCGCACCCACCGTCGGCCTCAGAGTCACTACCGCCGCCGCCGACATACCTTGGCACAGCTGGGCCACCGCCGCATCACACGGAAGAGAAGGGTCCATCCCGGGGGCGCACGTCGCGGCGAAGGTCATCGCGCTCACCGGCATCGACCTGCTCACCGACCCGGCGCTGCTTCAGGCGGCGAAAGAGTTCTTCCTCGAACAGACCGGTGGGGAACCGTATGTGTCGCCGATTCCGGCGGATCAGAAGCCGCCGGTTCCGGGGCGGGCATCGGGGACCGGCGGGTGATTGATGGTGTTGGGAATTGGGCAATCCACGACTAACAGCTCGTTGAAAAAGTTCCGTGGAATCGGGTCGGCGCCGGGGAACCCCGACGCCTCCCTAGCGGAGCACTCCCATCGTTCTTCAGCAAACTGTTAGTCTATTGGTCAGGGATTCTCCAATCCCTACATACACTGATCTGTCAAACTATTCCTGAACACAACAGGCACGAAATCCACGAGGTTACCGAACCCGCTCGCTCTGCGCACCCCGCTGCCGCCCAACCGGAAGTATCGCCAGCGCCGCCTCCTTCCTCTCCATACAAAGCACTTCCTCGAGACGCGCGTCGCTGAAGGCGCCGACGACTACCGTGCCCAGCCCCAACGCTGCGGCCTGCAGCGACACGTTCTGCGCCGCCGCGCCGACTTCCATGTCGACGTAACGCACCGCCCGATCGCCGTACTTCGCGGCGGTTCGCTCGACGACGGCGCCGATCGCGAAGACCGCAGCCGCATCTCGGACGCAGTCCTGACTCAGGGCGGCGGTGACCAGATCGGAATGCACGTTTCCCCGCCTTAGCTCGAGCAGTTCGTGCTCGCCGATCCGGTACTTGTAGAGCCCGGGTGCTAGACCGTCCACACGCACCGTGACCACATAGATTTCCAGCGGGAAGAGGGCGCCGGCTGAGGGAGCCGTCCGCCCGGAACCGTGCGTGACCCCCTGCGCCGCCCAGAGGAGCTGCGAGATCTCGGCCAGGGTGAGCGGTTCGTCGGTGTATTCCCGGACCGAGCGACGCTGGCGCAACGCTGCTTCGATCGACGATGTGCCGTCGGTTCGCGGCGCCGGCAGCTCGATGATCCGACCATTCACTTCCATACCAATTCCACACCGGACAGAAGTCCGGCCTGGTCCCACCTGTGGGTTGTGACGGCTGGGGCTAGTTCGAGGCCGGCGATCTAGCCGCGCTATCCGCTTCAGCGTCGGCGCGCCGGAATTCACCGTGCTCGAGGAAGTGTACGACCTGAGCGATCACAGCATCGCTCATCATTATGTACGTATGGCTCTTGGACACGACGAGAAAATCGGTCATCCCCTCGACCTTCGTCGCTTCCACCGCGACCTTGCCGTCGTCAGCGCCGGGGATCATCCGCGAAAACAGCGGGTTCAAGGTCTTGTTACCGGCGATAATCCCGAGCTCGAAGTCCACCGGACCCAGCTGGACCGGCACGCTCTCCGGACCCGTACCCAGCTCCTCCGGCCACGGCCCCAGGATCCGCTGCAGCATCTGGTTCTCCGCCACCCAGTCGGCCACCTCGCTCCCCTGGTTCGGTGGGCTGAGCATCACCACACGGCCCAAACTGTCGATCTCATGGCTTTCCAGGTAGTAGCGCAGCACGATCCCGCCCATCGAGTGGGTGACGAAGTGGACTTTGCCGTGCGGTCCCGAGCAACACGCCTCGACCGCCGGGCCCAACTTCTCCGTCGCAAGGTGCTCTATCGAGTATTGCGTCGACGGGTAGCTCACGTTCACGACCTCGTAGCCGCGGTCCTCCAACGCACTCTCCATCCGGATCATCGACAGATCGGTTCGACCGAGCCCGTGTAGCAGGACGACCCGATCCGCCGTTGGATCATCCACCGACGAGTCACCGCAGCCCAGCAGCCCCGCCGGGAGCAGCCAGAACAGCAGGCGCAGACACGCCCGACCCAGCCGTTTGACAGGGCCCGTCTTCATCTATGCGCCTCTAATCTCCATTTGCGGATGTAGCCCAACGTACGTCTCCAGCACAGAGCCTCTCGTTCGATGTGTCACCCAAAAATACATCGCACGGCCGACCGGGTTCCACCGTCGCACTCGCCCCACCCTACGACCGGATCATCGTCAGCACCATCTTGAACCGTTCGACGGCGGCCACCGCGTGGGGCTCGCCCGCTGGCAACACGATCATCTCTCCTTCTCTAACGCGATCGACCACCCCGGATACAGTGACCTCCGCTTCGCCATCGAGTACCAAGATGAGAGCGTCAAACGGGGCCGTATGCTCGCTCAAACCCTCACCCTCGTCGAAGGCGAACAGGGTAACCGTGCCCGTCTTCTTCTTCAGCAATGTTCGGCTGACAACCGAACCGTCCTGGTAGTCGATCATTTCGACCAGCCGCTCCACTTCAGCCATATTCAGATCCCCATTGGTCAAGCTGCTAATGACTTCGTTTCATCCAAACGTACACGGGCACCCCGGCCAGCAAAAGTAAGAAACCCCAGTACACCGTATCACGACCCAGGCCGGCGATCGCCCACAGCGAGAAGATAAACGCCAG
>JASFTI010000384.1:0-3804 GCA_050053635.1 Gemmatimonadales bacterium | reverse complement strand
GCGGCGCCTCGGCGGCCTCTTACGACCGCGAGACGATCTTCGAGTACATCAACGGCGCCGGCGAGGTGTATCGCTCCTATGCGTTCGATCAGGTGGTCGTGGCCGTCTACACCAGCTCGCAGGGCCCCGACATCACCGTCGAGCTCTTCGACATGGGGGTGCCGGCAGACGCTTTCGGCGTGTTCAGCTATGCTCGTGAACACGAAGAGACCGGCATCGGCGGCGGTTACGAGCAGAGAGGTCGAGTGTTGTGCTTCTGGCAGGATCGCTACTACGTGTGCGTGGCGTCGGAGGAGCGCACCGCCGATTCGGATCGTGCCCTGGAAGATTTCGCGCGGGCGATCTCGGAACGCTTACCTCCCGCGTCGGAGCCGCCCGATCTGGTGTCGATGTTGCCCGACGATGGGCTGGTGGCCTTCAGCCAGCGGTTCTTCCATCTCCATCAGTCACTGAACTATCACTACTACCTGGCTCGGGAGAACATCCTCGAGCTGAGTGACGAGACCGACGCGGTACTGGCGCGCTACGCACCGGGCTCGACGTATCTGCTGCTGGTGAGGTACGCGACCAAGGGCGACGCCGCGGCGGCCCTGTCCTCTTTCAGGCAGGGTTACGTGCCCGACGCCAGCCCGTCACAGACGATCGAGACCGAGAACGGCGCTTTCCTATCTTACAGAGGCCGCGATCGCTTCGCGGTCGTGGTGCTCGACGCGGTCTCGGAGACCGCGGCAAACGAGCTTCTGCAGGCGACGCTGGACGCACTCCCTAGTTCACCAGACTGAGGATCAAAGCCATGGCCGAGAGAAATACAGGACCCAGCCGGCGGGATTTCATGAAAGGGGTGGGCGGCGCCCTGCTGGGCATGGCGGCCGGTCTACCGAAGCCGGCCTTCGGCAAGGTCGCACAGGCCGGAACATCGAGGGTCGTGCTGATCCGCAACGAGGACGTCGTCGCGGGCCTCAACGACTACGACGCCGACCTGATCCAGGCAATGCTGGATGAGGCGCTGGTGGCGCTGTTCGGTCTGGAGACGCCGTCGGAATGTTGGGCGCATATGATCCGACCGGACGACGTCGTCGGCATCAAGACCAACGTGTGGCGCTACCTGCCGACGCCGCCGGAGTTGGAAGCTGCGATCCGGCGCGGCGTGCTGGGCGCGGGCGTCTCGGAAGAGAACGTCGCGATGTCGGACCGCGGCGTCTCACGTGATCCGGTCTTCCAGAGGAGCACGGCGCTGATCAACACGCGACCGATGCGCACCCACGCGTGGTCCGGCGTCGGCAGCCTGATCAAGAACTACATCATGTTCGATCGTCCGACGGACTATCATGCCGACGCCTGCGCGAGTCTGGCGAAGTTGTGGGACCTTCCGATCACCAAGGGGAAGACCCGGCTCAACGTTCTGGTGATGCTCAATCCTCAGTTCCACAACATCGGGCCGCACCATTTCGACCCGATCTACACCTGGCCCTACGGCGGTCTGATCGTCAGCACCGACCCGGTGGCCGCCGATGCCGTCGGCCTGCGTATCATCCAGCAAAAGCGGCGACTGGTATTCGGTGAGGACCGCCCCCTGCAGCCGACGGCCCACCACATAGCGCTCGCCGATACCGAGTACGGTCTCGGTAACGCCGCTATGGAAAAGATCGAGCTCGTGAGGCTCGGTTGGCAGGAAGACAGCCTGATCTAGGACGCGGCCGCGCGCTGTCGCTCCAGCAGGATCTGGTTCGTCTCCGAGCGCGATTCGCCCACCGACGTGATGTAGATCGCCTTGCGGTCCCACACCGGACAGGCGTACTCGCAGGCCCCGCAGCCGGTACAGAGCGCCGGGTCGACGTGCGGTCGCTTCACCGCTACTTGGTTCCCCAGCCGGTCGACGGCCGTTTCCTCCATCAGGTAGATCGCCTTGGGCGAGGTCGGGCACCACTCTTCGCAGACGATGCAGGGTGTGGCCATCGCCCACGGTAGGCAGCGACCGCGATCGAGAAAGGCCGTGCCGATCCGGTCGGGCGGAGTCTCTTCGTCGCCCACCTTCTGGGTCAAAGTCAGCTCGCCTATCGCGCCCGTCGGACAGACCTGGCCGCAGAGCGTACAGGTCGGCTCGCAGTAGCCGATCTTGGCGATCAGATACGGTGTCCAGAGGCCTTCGAATCCCGACTCCAGTAGCGTCGGGTGCAGAGCGTTGTTGGGACAGACGCGCATGCATTGGCCGCACCGTATGCAACGACCGAGGAAATCGTCCTCGGGCTGCGAGCCTGGCGGCCGCACCACTAACGGCGAGCGTTTGACCTCGTGGGCATCGCCGGAGCGGAAGAGCAGCACCGCACCGAGTCCGCCGGCCAACGACGCCAACACCTTGCGGCGGCTGATATCGACCTTGCGCGTGCCGGCCGGGTTCGTCTTGGTGTCCGGCTGGTCGGGAAAGAACTTGAACTTGAGCGAGCCCTCGGGGCAGGCTGCCTGGCAGTTGAGACAGACGTGGCACTCGGCCTGCCGCCAGCGGCTCCCCACATCCGGGTTGTCGGCGCCCTGACACGCCAGCAGACACTTATTACAGGCGTCGCATGCATCCTCGTCCTTCTCGAGCCCGAAGATCGCAAACCGCGAGAAGACGCCGAGCAACGCGCCCAGCGGGCAGATGCCCCGACACCAGAAGCGCGTGAAGACACGGTTCAGCAAGAGGATCGTCACGAACACCAGGCCGATGACCAGGATTCCGTGGAAATGCGCCTGCCGATACGGTAGCAGCGTCGCGGCCAGCAGGTCGTAGATCCCCTGGCCGGCGACGGCGATCGGCCCGATCCCGGTGTCGGCCGCCGCCTCGGCTAGCGCGATCGCCCCCGTGTGCAGGACTGGCAGGAAGGCCGTCCCAATCGAGCGAGCCAATAGCGGCAGCGGGTCGAGCAGCCCCGCCTGCAGGCTTCCCAGCAGCGCCGCGCCGAGGCAGAAGAAGAGGACGTAGTACTTGATCCGCTGATACTTCTTGTAGCGGTTCGACTCCAGCAGCCGCTTGCCCTTACGCGAAGCACGCTCCGAGCGGATCCCGGATATCCAGTGGTTCAAACTGCCCAGCGGGCAGACCCAGCCGCAGAAGAAGCGGCCCAGGAATATTGTCGGCACCAGAATCACCAGCGACCACAGCAGTCCTTTATAGAGCGTGCCGCTGGCCAGCAACGTCATCAGCGCCGCCAGCGGATCGAGCTCGAGGGCGATCGACACCGGGTGGGGCAGCCTTATTTCCGATACCTCGGCCGGGTTGAAATCGACCTCGAAGGTCGTCTTGAGAATGAGCCAGAAGAAGATCAGAAAGAAAAGAACCTGAGAGGCGCGGCGCAGGTTTATGACGGTCTGGATATTCATACGACTCGGTTATTCATCAGACTACCTCTTTGTATCCGCTCGCTCGATAGTCCAGTGAACCGAGCCCCGCGCGCGCGGCCAACGCGATGTGGCCGATTTGACGGCCGCTGAGACCGAGGAACTCCACCGCTCGCGCGTCGGCCGCCACCTGGTCGGTCGAGCAGATGACCGCGTTCTCTATCGCAACGTCGTCCAGCGAGCCGCCCTGCGGGCCGCCCCTGAAGAGGACGCGCGTAGCGTCGACCACGGTGAGCGTCGGCCGGACGAAGGCGGCCAGGTCGACGATCGACTGGTCGATCTCCTGGTGCAGCCGGTTTCGTCGTCCGCCGAGTATGCCGTACAGGTTCTTCATCCCTATGGTGCAACGGGTGAGCGAGTGTTGCTTGACGATCGGCATGTTGATCAGCCGGTCGGCCTGGACGAAGTGCTTCAATACCGGCCATC
>JASFTI010000383.1:0-3854 GCA_050053635.1 Gemmatimonadales bacterium | reverse complement strand
CAAGCAGCACTGAGGGTAAACGCGGTTCTCAGCGAACTCAACAGACTAGCCGACGCACAACGAGGAGACTTGACAGGCGCGGCCTCATAGAAGTGTCCGTGGGCCGTAGCCCCCTAACCCTATCCACAATTGTGTTGCGAACCGCCCGCAAGAATCGCATCGTCGGGTATAGGCGGGTGCCGCTAACCGGCGTATCCCACATCTCGTTCGGAAGGCGCACGAATGCGAAACACCACTACCTTTCGGGTCTTTGTGAGTTCCACATTCACCGACCTGAAGGCGGAGCGGAATGCGCTTCAGGAGCGTGTCTTCCCGAAGCTGCGCGAGCTTTGCGGCCAGTATGGGTGCCGGTTTCAGCCAGTCGACTTGCGCTGGGGTGTCAGTGAGCAAGCCGCCTTCGAGCAGCGCACACTGCAGGTCTGCCTGGACGAGATCGCACGTTGCCAACAGCTCACGCCGCGGCCGAACTTCATCGCGCTGCTGGGCGATCGTTACGGCTGGCGGCCTCTTCCCAGCGTGATCGTGGCCGAAGAGTATGAGGCGCTTGCGGAGCGGATCGCCGAAGCCGAGGCGAGAGCACTGCTCCAGCAGTGGTACCGGCGAGACGACAACGCCATCCCGGCTGAGTATGTTCTGCTGCCGCGGGCCGGTCGCTTCCACGAGCGTGCCGTCTGGGAGCGCGAGGTCGAGTCGGTGTTGCGCGGTGCGTTCACGACCGCATTGCACCAGCTCGAGAACTGGTCTCCTGACCAGAAGCGCAGGTACCAAGCCTCGGCTACGGAGCTGGAGATCCATGCCGGAGCGCTTGGCGTCACCGATGCACCAGAGCACGTGTTCTGCTTCTCTCGAGTGATTCATGGCCTTCCACGAGACCGGCGAGCAGGCGCCTACATCGATCTGGATGCGGAGGGCAAAGTAGACGAGGAAACGCAAGGCCGCGTGAAGAGCCTGAAAAGGGAGCTCTTCGACCTGCTGGGACGTGACCACGTCTTTCGGTACGATGTCGGCTGGACCGGCCAAGGCCCCGAGTTGGACCACCTTGATCGGCTCTGCGAGGATGTCTATGCGAGCCTAATTGGCGTCATAGGGCCACAGCTCGAGGAGGCAAAGAGGCTCACCGCCCTTCGACCGGCGGCCGATTTGCACGAGTACCGTCGCCAGCAAACGATCGATGCCGAGATGATCGGAGACGCCAAGCGCCGCGGCATGGAGCCCGGTGACAAGATCGCCGCCTACCTCGCCGGCACCAGCAGGCACTGCTTGGCCTTGCTCGCCGAGCCGGGGTCCGGGGTGTCTGTCGTCATGGCGAGCGCTGTCGAAAGGGCGCGTGTTGAACACCCGGACGCTCACGTAGTGGTCAGGTTCGTCGGCGTCACGCCGGAGTCGCTGGACGGCCACGCCCTGCTGGCGAGCCTATGCGAGGAGCTGCGAGACCACTACGCGCCAGCGGGTCCACGGGCGCCGACGGGGGTGGGCGAGGTCGATGTTGACGTTCTAGAGTCCCTGGGGCTAGCGAGGAGCAGTGCCCCCCTGATTGTCTTCCTCGACGGTCTTGGTCAGCTGCCGGAGTCGGACGCGACGCGCTCCCTTGTCTGGCTGCCGCGCGAGCTTCCTGAGCACGTTCACTTTGTCCTATCAACCTCGACGCAGGCCGCGGACTGCTGCGAGGCGATCGCGGCGAGAGTACCCGCGGAGAACCGTCTCGTGGTTCGGCCCTTTGAGTTGGTGTCACGTGAGCGTGCGAGTTGCCTTCTCGACCAGTGCCTCGTCTCAGCAGGGAGAAAGCTCCAGGACGACCAGCGAGAGCATGCGGTCGTCCGACTGACCATTGCGGGCACCCCTCACTACGTGAGGACCTTTCAGAAGTTTGCCTTCGAGGAGGTCAAGCGTTGGCGATCGTTCGACGGTGTTCCTATCTACCGAGGAACGTCCGGTTTCGCCGGTGACGTTGAAGGCATCTTCCGAGATCTGCTCTGGCGTCTGCAGGTTGGGGGAAGCCACGGCCAGGTTCTTGTGTCGCGCACCCTGGCCTACCTTGGCGCCTCGAAGATGGGCCTCGCTGAGGACGAGTTGCTCGATTTTCTGACGCGAGACGTGGAGGTGTACGCCGAGTTCCTGGCAGCGGCCCAGCACTTTCCACCGGATCTCGTGGTGGAGGCCGGGAAGCACCTGGCGCGGGACGGGGTGGTGGACGATCTCCAGAGCCCAGCGACCCCGTCCGATACGTGTGCGGAAGTCTTCCTTCGTGGCCTGGTCGCGGATCCGTCCGCGCTCCGGGCATTCCTCGCGCCGGTCCTCACCCGGCGAGGTGGGCCGCAGCTGCCCATGGTACTGTGGTCGCGGTTGCGCGACGACCTTGAGCCCTACCTGTGTATCCGCGATGCGGACGGCGTGCAGCTGGTGGCTTTCTTTCACCGGTCGTTGAGCGAGGTGGTTAGCGAGGACCATCTAGCCGCGAGCGGCCCAAAGTTCTTCCATCGGACCTTGGCGAGGTATTTCGGCGAGCGCCCTCTCCGGGCCCCAGGCACCGCGATCGTGGACCGGCGAAGGATCTCGGAACTTCCCTACCAACAGACGAAGGGCGAACTCTGGTCCGAACTCGCATCAACCCTGACGGATTTCGACTTCCTCGTGGCTAAGACGCAGGCGGCCGGCAAGGAAGAGCTGCTGGAGGACTTTGAGCGCGCCGAGCGGGAAGGCCTCAAGGATCTTGGCGAAGGGCGAGCCGTGGAGAGGGATGCTCTGGCGCTCGTGCGTGAGTCAGTCCGGCAATCCGGTGCGGTGCCGTTGGCGGAAGGGACGCAGTTTGCGGAGTTGCTCGTCGCGCGCCTCGGAGCCAGCCAGAACCCCCTGATCCTGAGGTTGCTCCACCAGGCCGGTCGATGTGGCTGAACCGCTGCAGCCTAATAGCTACAGCGTCCGTATCGCGAAGGCCGTGTTGGAGACTCGTATCTGCAGGTGCCAATCGGAGCCAAGAGCAGTGATCGAGCAGGGAAGTGGATCCACTCTTTGACTACCCACGCTTCCAGGCGCTGCTGGACAACTGCGCACATCACTGAACCAGGCTGGAAAAGTGTGCTCGAAAGTGTGCGTACCTTGACCGATAAATGCCCATATCGAAGTCCATCCAGTGTGGGAAGGCATCGGTGATTGTTGTTGCGATACCGGATTTTCCAGTGAATAGTGCCAGCCGTGGGCCGCATCATAATCCGTGGGTTGGGAGTGAACGCGTCTCTCCCGAGGCGCTCACCACGGAGGTGCCCCCGCGGGGGCTCCTCTGTGACGAGTCTCGACCCTGCATGGCCCCGTTAAGTCTTTCTAGTACAATGCCTTGTACGATCCGCCGCCTCCGGCGGTCCCGCGCTGTCAACTACCCGGGCGCGGGGCGCTCACCGATACAGGATTGTTACACACCTGTTGCGATCCGGTCACCCGGGTGTCATAGCTTCTCACCGTAACGTGTACGCTTAGACAAAAACCGAAGCCTGTCGGCTAGGGTCTAGAGTCCGGATTGAGGGAGGAAAAAGCCAATGGGAGGGACCCGGTTTGCTGTGTGGTCAGCGTCGCTGCGCCTGGCAACGGCGCTGCTCGGCAGTTCACTGATCATGACAATTCAGGTAGTTCCCGCACTCGCTCAGGGGTCAGACGGAGCGGCGGCGGTGGCGGACACCGCTGAAGATGTGGAGGCGGCGGACACTGCCCAGGAGGGTGAGCCGTCGATCCGCGTCGGCCACGGGAGCAAGGGGTTCGAGATCGGGACCGCAGACGGCAATTACCTCTTGCAGATCCAACTGCGTGTGCAGCTGCGCCACGGGCACCCGCGGATTGGTGATCCGCTCACCTTCGGCGACTTC
>JASFTI010000382.1:0-3863 GCA_050053635.1 Gemmatimonadales bacterium | reverse complement strand
GGCGCGCGGCGAGGCGGGCGCGGGCGCGGCTGAGGGAGCGGCGGTGGAGCTGGAGGCGTTACGTGCTGCCGCAGAGGCGGCAGCCGCCGAGCAGGGAGCGCCCGATTCGACGCAGGTCAGTCGCACGCGCGAGCTGAGTGTACTGAACCCTGAGATCAGCGTAACCGGCGATTTCGTAGGCACTTACACGGCGCGGCCGAGCGAGCGAAACAGGTTCAGCGGGGTCCCGAGGGAGTTCGAGTTCGGCTTCCAGTCCGCCCTCGACCCTTACACGCGAACCAAGATCTTCATCAGTTACGAGGAAGAGCTGGAGATCGCCGGTCTACAACTGGAAGAAGAGGGCGAGGCGCACGGGCACAGCGGCTTCGGTATCGAAGAGGGCTACCTGTACTGGGTCGGTCTTCCGGCTAACCTCGGCTTGAAGATCGGGAAGTTCCGCCAGGAGATCGGACTCTATAACCGGTGGCACACCCACGCGCTCCTGGAGGTCGACCGCCCGTTGCCGGCGGTGGCTTTTCTGGGTGACGACGGCCTGATTCAGACCGGTCTGGCGTTCGGTCTCCCCACACTCGTCACGGGGCCCGGCACTCACATCGCCACGCTGGAGATTACCCGCAGCGAAAACGAAGCGCTGTTCCAGAGTGCCAACGAGCTCAGCGTGCTGGGAAACGTCCGCAGTTTCTGGGACCTCGGTCCCAGCAGCTACGTACAGCTCGGGGCGACCGGCGTGTACGGCGAGAACGAAGAAGCCGACCAACCTTTCAAGGCCAGCCTGCTGGCCTTCGACGTGTCCTTTCGCTGGAGGCCGCCGGGCCGGGCGCTCTATCGCGATTTCAGTCTGAAAGGCGAGTGGTACTTCGTCAGACGGGATCTCGGGCCCAGTGACCTCAATGGAAAGGGAGGGTACCTCCAGATAAACTCCCGGCTGAACCGCCGCTGGCTCGCCGGGCTGCGGGGCGACTACTTGGACAACTACGGCGCGGGCGGCGAGCTGTACCAGCTGGTGCCGAGCATCACGTGGTGGCAGAGCGAATGGGTGTATTTCCGCCTGCAGTACAACTACGTGAAGCCGGAGCACGGCGGGAGCAGCCACACCGTCCTGCTGCAGACGGTCTGGGCGATGGGCCCACACAAGCACGAAACGTACTGATCGAGCTCTGTAGGAGATCGGGGATGGCACTCAAGGCGAACCACTCGAGGTCCGAACGACGGTTGGCGCTGTTCGGGCTAGCGTTTCTACTGCCATCAATCGCGGCGTCGGCAGAAGCTCAAGAGGAGCTCCGAGTCGTGACGACGCTGCCCACCTATGCGGCGATTGCCCGGGAGCTGACCGGAGAGCTCGCCGAGGTGGTCGCGATCGCCCGAGGCGATGAGGACCCCCACTTCGTGAACCCGCGCCCGAGCTTCGCCGCGCTAGTCGGTGACGCCGACATATTCGTGGTCACGGGACTCGACCTCGAGCTGTGGGTCCCCGCAGTCGTCGATCGGGCGCGAAACCCGCGAGTCGTCGAGGGCGGCCCCGGCCACGTGGTGGCCTACTCGGGCATCGAGTTGCTGGATGTTCCCGAGAACGTGTCACGAGCGGGGGGCGACGTCCACGTGTTCGGCAACCCCCACATCCACACCGACCCGGTGAACGCGATCATCATCGCCCGAAATATCCTGGCGACGCTAACGCGCCTCGACCCCGGCAACGCTGCGACGTACGAGGCCAATGCCAGGGACTTCGAGGACCGGGTGATGCGACGGCTGTTCGGCGACGTGCTCGTCGAGATGCTGGGCGTCGAGGCCATCTTCCGTCTGGCGCGCAACTACGAGTTCTGGGACTTCGCGAAGAGCCAGAGCTATCAGGGGCGAGCGCTAACGGAGTATCTGGGCGGCTGGCTGGAGGAGGCGGCACCCTTCCGCGACCGGCGAATGGCATGCTACCACAAGAACTGGGCGTATTTCAGCGCCCGTTTCCGGATCGAGTGCGCGATATACGTAGAGCCGAAGCCGGGTATCCCGCCTACGCCGGGACATCTCAGGGAGGTGGTCGACTTCATGCGCGATGAACTGGTCGCGGTACTCTTCGCCGCCAACTACTTCGGTCGCGCTCAGGTGGAGCGCGTCGCCTCTCGTACCGACGCTCGGGCCGTGGTCGTCCCCGAGCACGTCGCGGGCCTGGAAGGCGTCGACACGTACTTCGATCTGATCGACAGCTGGGTATCGGGTCTCTCGGAGGCCTTCCTGGCGCTCGACCGACGACGCGATCATCGGGACTGAGTCTACAAAGAGGTAGAGAATATGCTCGAGTTGATGCTGCCGGCCCTCGTGGTCTCACTCATCCTCGTCGGGATTCACGGGTATCTGGGCGTTCACATCATCGCGCGCGGAGTGATTTTCGTCGATCTGGCCCTCGCGCAGGTCGCGGCACTGGGCTGGGCCGCCGCCGGGCTCGGTCTGTCCCAGGGGCTCAGCGAGTGGCTGGGCATCCCATCCCCGGAAGCCGGATACGCCATCGGACTGGCTGCCACGTTTGTCGCGGCGGCGCTCTTCAGCATCTCGCGCATGGAGCACGAGTACGTGCCGCAGGAGGCGATCATCGGAATCGTCTACGTCGTGGCGTCGGCGGGAACGATCCTGCTGGCCGCACAGGCCCCGCGTGGCTCGGAGCATGTGGAGGAGCTACTCTCGGGCAGCCTCTTATGGGTGACATGGCCAGAGATAGTGAAGACGGCAGTGATATACGCGATCATCGGTGGCGTCCACTGGGTACTGCGCGATCGCTTCATCACGATCTCGATGAGACCCGAAGAGGCGAAGCGGAAGGGCTGGTCGGTAGCAGGGTGGGATTTCCTGTTCTACGCGCTCTTCGGCGTTGTAGTCACGTCGTCGGTGGCGATCGCCGGCGTGCTGGTAGTCTTCAGCTTCCTCGTCATCCCCGCAGTCATCGCATTCCTGTTCACAGCGCAGCCGGGCAAGTTAATCTCGATCGCCTGGTCGACCGGTACCCTCGCCACGATTGCGGGGCTGTACGCTTCGTACAGAACGGATTTCCCGACGGGGCCCACCGTTGTCTGCGCGTTCGCACTGGCCCTGGTGCTGGCCTTCGCGCTACGCCAGCTCGTACATCGGGCACCCTCGGAGCCGCTGGCCAGCGTCGATTAGCTTCCCTTTCCGGAGCCAGGGCGAGCCGGACCGCAAACAGCTTGACACTCGGAGCGGTACCGGGTAGCGTGAATCAGTCATGGGACCGATAAGACGCGCCGTTGCACTCCTGCTAGCGATCGCCCTGCCGACCGTGTTCGGGGCGCGTCTGGCGCTGGACATACGATCGGCCACATACGCCGAATTGCATGTCGAAGCGAAACACGGCGACATCTGTGCAGCGGGCCATGACCACTCACTCTGCGCCGTAATTTACAGTACCCCCTGGTCGGGCACGGCTCCGGCACCGCAGCTCAGCCTCTCCGCACCGCCCGAATTCGCCGTGCCGCTCCTGGCAATGGTCTGCGACACCCAAGCGCAGATCCAACCCACCCGCGCCCGCGCACCTCCAAGCCTGACCCCATCCGCGTAGATCGGCATAACGTCGATCCCAATCGCATAGCTCACCGCCACACCGGTACGGCTTGCCGCCGCCTCGGTCGTGGTCGCGCGAACGTCTAGTCAAGCGCGGGAACGACAAAATGCGCAAGAAACGTGTTGGAATCTGTTTGCTCATTGCCTTGAGCCTCGGGGCTTTTGCACCCATGAACCTCTCGGCTCAGGAGGCAAAGGTGGACAGCCTCGAGGCCCGTATCCGGGAACTCGAGGCACGACTCGACAGTCTGCTGGCAGTCCTGTCACGCGGTGAGTTGCCCGACACCGCTGCCGAGGCG
>JASFTI010000381.1:0-3878 GCA_050053635.1 Gemmatimonadales bacterium | reverse complement strand
GCTCGCGGCGACGGCGCCGCGGGCCAGGGGCGGGCGCGGCGCACTGCGGGGCGTGAGACGAGCGAAGCGGCAGCGCGATGGGACGTGGCGCTCGACCGACGCGGCCGGGGGACCGCCCGACGGGGACCTGGTGGCGCTGCTCGAGGGGTGCGTGATGTGGGGGCTGTTCCGACAGGTGAATCACGCGACGGAACGCCTGGTCCATTCGCAAGGCGTGCGGACGGTGAGCCTGTCCTCCGCTCTCTGCTGCGGGGCGTTGCACGCGCACGCCGGTCGGCTGGATATGGCCCGCGAGCTTGCCCGGCGCATGATCGCCGCGATCGAGAATTCCGGGGCGAGATTACTGATCACCAACTCGGCGGGATGTTCCGCTGCGATGAGGGACTACGGCGAATGGCTGCGCGATGACCCGATCTACCGCGAGCGGGCCGACCGGGTGAGCGGCCTGGTACGCGACGCCAGCGAGTGGCTGGCCGGGCGGCCGCCGCTGGGCTATCGATCGTTGTCGGCGCGGCTGGGCTACGACGCGCCCTGCCACCTGCTGCACGCACAGCGGATCGACGAGCCGCCGGTCGACTTACTGGCGCAAGTCCCCGAACTCGAGGTGGTGAGGCTGCCACGGTCCGAGCGCTGCTGCGGCGCCGCCGGGCTCTACGGCCTGTTACGTCGTCGTCTTAGCGAGGATCTCCTACTGCGCAAACTGGGCGAGGTCGTGGAGACGGACGTCGATGTGGTGGCGACGGGCAACCCGGGCTGTCTGATGCAAATCGGCGCCGGCGCTCTTGTACACCGTCTACCGGTGCAGACCATCCATCCTATAGAGCTGCTGGCAGGTCTGCTGGAATCCGACTGAGAGTATGACATGGCCGAGATGACTCCCAAGATGGCGCCTTGGCGCGAGCAGCTCCGCGAGGTCATCTTCGAGGCGGAGACCCCCGGTGGCAAAGCGTTCGACGTCGCGCTGCTGCTGGCCATCGTGCTGAGCGTTGTGGCCGTAATGCTGGAGAGCGTAGCCGGTGTCCGGGCCCGCTACGGCCCGCAACTGCGCGCCGCAGAATGGCTCTTCACCGCGCTCTTCACGATCGAGTATGTCCTCAGGTTGACTTGCGTCGGCAAGCCGATGCGCTATGCGTGGAGTTTTTTCGGGGTCGTCGACTTCCTCGCCATCGTTCCAACGTACCTGAGCGTGTTGCTGCCCGGCGCCCAGTCGCTGATCGTGATCCGGGCGTTGCGCCTGCTGCGCGTCTTCCGTGTGATGAAGCTGGTCCACTTCGTCGGCGAAGCGCGGATGTTGCGCGCGGCGCTACGCGCGAGCACGCGCAAAGTCATCGTGTTTCTCGGTGTGGTACTCACGCTGATGCTCATCGTCGGGGCGCTCATGTACCTGATCGAAGGGGAAGAGCACGGGTTCACGAACATCCCGGAGAGCATCTACTGGACGGTGGTCACCATGACGACGGTCGGCTATGGCGATATCGCACCGGCGACCGTGCTAGGCCGGATTCTGGCTTCGATGGTGATGATCATGGGTTACGGTATCATCGCGGTGCCCACTGGCATCGTGACGGTCGAGTTGGCCGGTGCTCGCAAGCGGCCTATCAGTACGCGGGCCTGCCAGGCGTGCGCGGCCGAAGGACACGACGCGGACGCGGGGTTCTGCAAGTACTGCGGCGCTGGGCTATAGGACTCGATATCCCACATCCGCTAGCCAGTCATCATTTGATCAAGTGGTTCTCAGCTGACAAGGATCAAGAGCCAACAGGAAGAGAATAGACGGTGTCAACTCCAAGGTTTGTTCCTCTCCCGGACTACCGCGAGTACCCGGTCGAGGAGATGAAACGGCGGGCCGCTGAATTCCGCGCCGAGCTGTCGCGCCGACGCAGCGTCAGGCAGTTCTCCGACCGGCCGGTTCCGCCCGAGGTGATCGAGCAGTGCCTGCTCGCCGCTGGCAGCGCGCCGAGCGGCGCCAACATGCAGCCCTGGCACTTCGTGGTGGTCTCCGATCCGGGGGTGAAGCGGCGGATCAGAGAGGCGGTGGAGCGGGAGGAAGAGCGGTTTTACAAGGAGCGGGCGCCGCAGGAATGGCTTGATGCGCTGGCGCCGTTGGGTACCGACGAGCACAAACCTTTCCTCGAGACCGCCCCCCAGCTGATCGTCATCTTTGTGCAGAGCTACGGCCTGACGTCGGAAGGAAAGAAGTACAAGCACTACTACGCCACCGAATCGGTGGGCATCGCCACGGGCTTGCTGGTCGCTGCGGTCCACAACGCCGGCCTGGCTTCGCTCACGCACACGCCGAGCCCTATGGGGTTCCTGAACGAGATCCTCGGCCGGCCGGCGCACGAGCGCCCGTTCCTGATGCTCGTGGTCGGGTATCCCGCGGAGGATGCAGTAGTGCCGGACATAGCGAGGAAGCGACTGAGCGAGATCGCGACGTTTGTATGATCGCGATACGGGGACTGAAGCGCCTTTAGCCGGAGCCTGCCATGCACGAAGCAATCGCTCCCCTGTACGAGATGCTCAAGCTGAACACGCGCCTCTTCCTCAACTGTCTGGATGGGGTCGACGACGCGATGGCGCGGGAGCGGCCCAGCGCCGACACCAACAGCATCGGGTTTCTCGCCTGTCATGTCCTGCACGCGCGCTATTATCTGGCCTCCTTCGTCGGGCTCGAGCCGGTGAACCCGTTTCAGCAGCTGTTCGATTCGGCGCACGACGTCAACGACCTGGAGGTTCCACCGCTGGCGGAGCTGAAGTCCGCTTGGGGTGAACTGTCCGCTCAACTGGTCGAGCGTCTGCCTGCCTTGAGCGTGGCGGAGCTGGGTCGCGATTCGGGTCAGGAGTTCCCGGTGGACGACGGAACCGTGCGTGGCGCGGTCGCGTTCCTCGTCCAGCACGAGTCGTTCCATATCGGCCAGCTGGCGCTGTTGCGGAAGTATTTCGGCCTGGAGCGTATGGTGTACGGGGGTAGCGAATGAGAGAAGAGGAAAGAATGAGCGACAAGATTCGCGAGTACGAGGGTGAAGGCATCGTCGTGAAATACGATGTCAAGCGCTGCATACACGCCGAGGAGTGCGTGAACGGGCTGCCCGATGTCTTCTCGAGGGACCGGCGGCCCTGGGTCGATCCGGATGCGGCGACGGCCGATGAGGTTGCGGAAGTGGTCATGCGTTGCCCGACGGGCGCACTGTGGTACGACCGAAGAGATGGCGGTATGGCCGAGCCGGTACCGGGACAAAACAGGGCGCGCCTATCGCGTGACGGTCCGATCAACTTGCGCGGCGATATAGCCATCATCTCGGGGACCGGTGAGGTCGTCGAGGAGACGAAGCGGGTCTCGTTGTGTCGCTGCGGTGCGTCGGCGTACAAACCGTTCTGCGACGGCAGCCACACGGAGGCGGGCTTCAAGGACGGTGGGGACGTAGCGGATGCCAAGCCCCTTCCGGAGGAGTTCGAGCCAGGAGGCAGGCTGACGCTAACGCCGCTGGCGAACGGACCGGTTCTGGTGAAGGGCTCGCTAGAGGTGCGGAGCGCCGACGGTGAAACGAGCAGTTATCACGAAGTCCAGGCGGCGCTTTGCCGCTGCGGTGGTTCGAGCAAGAAGCCGTTCTGCGACGGGACGCACAAGAAGATCGGATTCAGCGCCGACTAGTGTTCGGCCACAGTGATTGTGAAGCGTGGTTGGGGTCGGCCGACCGACCCCGGCGTCCCCTTCGAAGCGTCAGAGCCACTGTGGCCGAACACTGCCGACTTCTCAGCGCGGTAGTCGAACGGGCAGGTCCGCCACCACGTAGGCCATCACCGCCATGGCGGCGACGCACTCCGCCATATCGCGGGGGTCGAGCACCTCGATCGTGTCGGCTTCGGTGTGGTGGTAC
>JASFTI010000380.1:0-3883 GCA_050053635.1 Gemmatimonadales bacterium | reverse complement strand
TCGACCGCTCCGGCGCCTGCCGGTCGGCCTGCACCAGCGGCGCGTCTTGACTCGCATCCAGGGCGTGGATGGTCCCGGTCCACGTGTCCAGGTAGCGGGCTCCGTCTTCGCCGATCGGCTTGTAGCGTAGATTCAGCACCAGTGAGGCTGCCACCATGAAAGCCAGGAACGTCCAGACGACCGTTCCAACTTGCCGGAACGAAAGCATGCTGTCCCTCTCTCGCGAATGTCACGATCCCGGCGATGCCCTAACTGTCCTTTGGACGTCCCAGTCGCTCGCACCGTTGGCCGGGCCACTCCGGAGCTAGCACGTCTTCGTCGCTCGTGCGCAGTACCCGGAAGATGTTATTATTGGCCCCGTAACCCCGACCCCAGCCCAAGCGCCAGTCAGCCAGGAGGAGAGCATGCGATCGGTCAGGCTAACGCTCGTAGTCACGCTGACCCTCCTCGCGTTCATTTCGCCCGCGAGCAGCTTGGCCCAGCGAACCGTGAAGCCCGTGCTTCATGGCCGACACTGGGTCGCGATCACCGGCAAGCCGCTGGCTGCAACGGCGGGGGCGATGATGTTCCAGAAGGGTGGCAGCGCTGTCGACGCCGCCTGCGCGATGCTCGGCGCGACGTCGACGATGTGGGATGTGCTGAGCTGGGGCGGAGAGACCCAGGCGCTGATCTTCAACCCCAACACGGGCGAGGTGATCGGCATCAACGCGCTGGGGGTGGCCCCAACGGGAGCGACGCCGAATTTCTTCAAGGAGCAAGGCCTGAGCTACCCCCCGTCCTTGGGCCCGCTTGCGGCCGTCACGCCGGGAACGCCCGGCGGCCTGATGGTCATGCTGGCGGAATACGGGACGCTAAGCTTGGCGGACGTGCTCGAGCCCTCGATCCAGATGGCGGATGGCTACCCGATCGAGGCCTCGACCGCGAACTCCATGGAGAGGAACAAGCGACGGATCAAAGCGTGGCCGTACTCGGCCGCCGTTTACCTGCCGCACGCCGGCGAGGAGCGGGCAGCAGCCAGCGCCGGCGAGATCTTCAGACAACCCGATCTGGCGGAAACGCTGCGTAAGCTCGTGCAGGCTGAAGAGCAAGCGCTGGCCGCGGGAGCGAGTCGGCGGGAAGCGATCTACGCGGCCTATGAGCGGTTCTATACGGGCGATATCGCCCAGGAGTTCGTGCGCGGCGCGCGCGAACAAGGCGCTCTGATAACGATGCAGGACCTGGCGAACTGGCAGGTCTATATCGAGAAGCCCGTGATGACGACCTACCAGGGCATCGAGGTCTACAAGCTAACGACCTGGGTACAGGGGCCGGTTCTGCTCCAGGCGCTCAACATCCTGGAGAACTTCGATCTCGCATCGATGGGGTACAACAGCGCCCGCTATATCCACACGCTCTATCAGGCGATGAACCTCGCTTTCGCCGATCGCGACTTCTATTACGGCGATCCCTACTTCCCACCCGAAGAACCCATCCAGGGTCTGCTGTCGAAGGATTATGCGCGTCAGCGGGCCGAGCTGATCAACTGGGAGCACAACGACCCCGACATCGGACCCGGCGATCCTTACCCCTTCCAGGGCGGTACCAATCCCTTCCTGCATTACCTGGAGGACTGGCAGACGACCTGGCCGCCTGCGACCGGAGCCGGCGGCGCGGCGCTGCGTGAGATCGAGGGATCTTTCTACCTGGGGACGACCTCGATCCAGGCCGCCGACGAGGAGGGTTGGGTGGTGTCGGTGACGCCCAGCGGGGGCTGGATTCCCGCCGTAATCGCCGGACGCACCGGAGTGGGTATGAGCCAGCGTGCCCAGAGCTTCGTGCTCGACCCGGCGGAGAACCCGTACAACGTCATCGAGCCCGGCAAGCGGCCCAGGGCCACACTGACGCCGACCATAGCGCTCAAGGAAGGCAGGCCCTTCCTGTCGGTCGCCGTGCAGGGCGGCGACACCCAGGATCAGAACACCCTGCAGTTCCTGCTCAACGTAGTCGAGTTCGGCATGAACGTGCAGCAGGCTGTCGAGGCGGCCAACATCAATAGCTACCAGATGCGGAACTCGTTCAGGGACCACTCTTCGATTCCCGGCCGCTTGCGGCTGAACGAGGCGGTCCCCCCCTGGGTGAGCGCGCAGCTGCGAGAAATGGGTTACAGCCTGACGTTCGGCGCGCGAACCTCCGGGCCGCTGAACGCGATTTACTTCGATTGGGAGCACGGCTCGTTTTGGGGCGGGGCGAGCCATTACGGCGACGACTACGGTATCGCCTGGTGAGGATTGGGGCAGCACAGCGGAGGACCGAGTGGTTTCCTCCGTTGTGCGCGGTGCTGTTGTCGGTCCTGCTGGCGTCTTGCGCCACGCTCAGGCAATTGCAGTTCGAGGCGCCGACCGTCGACCTGGAAGCGATCGAGATCACCGGGATCGGTGTCTCGGGCGGCTCTTTGTTGATTGTCCTCGACGTATTCAACCCAAACAACTACGATATCCGAACGACCTGGATCGAGGCATCGCTGGACCTCGAGGAGACCCACTTCGGGACCGCAGTACTCGAGGGCGACGAGACGCTCGTAGCCGGCTCGCGTACGCAGGTGAGGATCCCCGCCGAGTTCACCTGGGAAGGTGTGGGAGCCGGAGCGCGAGCCCTGCTGGAGCGTGGCGCGCTGCGCTACGCTCTGCAGACGAGGCTGCGCGTCGAGCTGTCTATCGGTAGGCGGACCGTGACCCTCCGCAACCGGGGCGAAGTCCCGATCAACGACCTGGTCCGCTGATCTAGACCTGTACTGTCAGGGTATCGTAAGCGAATGAGAGGTTGAGGCCGAGCGCAGCCAGACGACGCTCCAGGCGCAGAAGGTCGTCGTAGCTCAGGCCGTCCGGCTCTTCGATGTGTGTCATCACGACCCGGCCCGCCCTCAGCTTGTCGGCGATCTCCAAGGTCTGACGGAAGGTGGCCTCGCTGCGCAGTACGCTGTGGTCCTCGCTGATGCGGCGCTTCTCGCTGAACGGGTCGAACTCGACTACTCCCATCGGAATAATCGCCAGGTCGACGCCCCGGGCTGCGGCTGGTGGCTCCCACCCTAGCAACTCGTCGGGTGCGATGAGCAATCGTCGGTCGTTCTCGGTGAACAGGAAGGCGTATACGAAGTCCGCAGCCAGCCGGATCGGCTGGATCTGGATGCCGGCCAACTGCACTAGCTCACCGTCCGCCAGCTCGATGAGTCGCACCAGCCCACTCTCCTGCATATAGGCGAGGTGTTCCCAGGTACCGAGTCGCTGGCGGAAATCGCGTGCTACAGGGCGGGGGATGTAGATGTCCGTGCAGGCGTTCTGGCGCGGCCAGCCCCGCCAGTCTCTGTTCATCTCCCAGATCCGGCGGCCCATAACATGATCGGGATGCCAGTGGGAGTAGAAGCAGGCGCGAACCCGCGGCACCTTGGAGCGGTTGAGCTGGTACCTGATCTCCTCGGGCGTATCGATCAAGACGTCCGGGCCGTGGACGAAGACACTGGGACCCAGCCGACTATAGGGGACGCCGCGATCGCGCGCCTGCTTGCAGACCCGGCAGTCGCAACCCGGTACCGGCGTCGGTATCGCGCCGCCCGTGCCCAGGAATTCGACCTTCAAAACTGATACCCGGTCGGTTGCAGCTTATCGCGTTCTCGATTGGGGGGCGGGGGCGGCGTCCAAGGCTTCACGCACCTTGTTGGCGAGTGCTTCCGGGGTGAACGGCTTCTGGAGGAAGTTACAGCCCGGCCCCACAATTCCGTCCAGTACTTCGTGGTCCGTGTACCCGGATATGTAAAGAATCTGCATACCGGGCCGCCTCACTGCCAGCCGTTCTGCCAACTCGCGGCCGTTCAGCTCGGGCATCACCACATCCGTTAGAAGCAAGTCGA
>JASFTI010000379.1:0-3901 GCA_050053635.1 Gemmatimonadales bacterium | reverse complement strand
TGCATCCCGACCTGCGGATTATTGGGCGGCTCCGGCAGCTCGCCGGTCGACCAGGCACAGACGGCCGGCGGCCCCTCGCAGGAGGAGGCCAGGTACATACCGCCTTCGATACGCTCGAGAACACGCAGCGAGCCGTCGTCCTGAACCGTGAGCTTGTCGACGGCGAGGAATTGGTCGGTGATGCCTAGGCGCTCGCCGACCATTTGCATGGTGACACCGGCGTCGCGAGAAGCGGAGGAGCGGCCGCCGAAGAGCAGTAGCCGGCCGCGTTCGAGGCCGTCGATCTTCTCGATGGCGTCGGCCAGTGCGGCTGCGACCTCGTAGGCGTCGGTGAACCCGCTGGCGGGACCGTCCAAGGCCACGAGCTCGAACGGGACCTTCTGAGCGATGTTCATCATCAGCTGCTGAAGCCTGGCCTTGGGGCCGAGGCTCACCAGCCAGACCCTGGTGTCGCTCGTGCTCCCGGCGAGCTGCGCCGCCTCGTAGAGGGCGTGGGCGGCCCACGGATCGAGGACCGAGGGCAGCATCATCTCGTTCTTGAGGGCGGGACCCGCAGGGCTCTCCACCGGCTCCAGCGTTTGGAGCGGATCCGGCACGAGGCTACCGCAGACAACGATGTGAAAGCCCGTCGTCATTTCGTACTCCTGTGTATGGGATCTTGGAGTTAGGGAGCGCTGGTCGAGCAGCGCTCCCTAACTCGGACAACTAGTTCTCCGCCGAGTGCAGCCCGCCGGCACCCGCACGAAATTCGAGCACTGTACGTTCCGGGTCATCCTCGCGCGGCTGGGTGCAGCTCCAGAAGCAGGCGCCGCAGTGGATACATTTCTCGCGATCGAAGGTCGGTACGCCGCCTTCGCCGGGCGTGATCGCCTCGCCGGAACAGATCTCGATGCAGAGCTTGGTCTCGCAGGCTTCGCAGACACTGGGGTAAAGAAAGACCACATGGTCTGGATAGCCGGGAGGCGCTTGCACCTTGCCGCCGAGCAATAGCGCGTCCTGATGCGAGATGAGCAGCTTGCCGTCGTAAGGGATCTCGGGCCAGCCGGCGGCTTCCATGAGCGCATCGTGCATCGATGTGCCGGCGGCCGTCGCCTCTGCCCGGATCCGCTCGACCTCATCGGGCGCCAGCACCCCGTCGTAGTACTCGGCGAGCGACGGTACCCGCTCGTAGGGGCGCCTGGAGGGGCTGGAGATGTTGAGCTTCCCCTTGCTCAACCCGGAGAGCCCCATGCCGATGAAGCCGGCGATGAATCCGCGCTGGAACCCGTCGCGCGCCTTCTCGGCGACACGACCTTCCTCCTCCACCCAGCTCTGGCGCCGGCGCTTGACGTACGCGGTCTCGAGGTTCTCCCGGGTGAAGGGCTTATCGGTCTCGAGCAGCTCGATGACGCCCTCGGCCAGCTGGACTCCGGTGGTCCATGCCTCATCGACGCCGGAGCCGGTGAGCACGTTGGTGCTGCCCGAGCCTTCGCCGACCCGGGCGAAGCCGTCGCCCACCAGGTGCGGCTCGCCGCGCCTGCCCGATTCCTGCAGCGTCTTGGCGCCCCAGGACCGCAGTGTCCCACCCTCGAGGTAGCACCAGAGGTACGGGTGCATCATCCAGTGCTGGAGGTAGCGGTAGCTGGTGCGCACCGGGCTATCGAACCAAGAGGGTACGAAGATACCGAGGGACGCGAGGTTGCCGGGGTAGACGTAGAGGAAGCCGAAGATCTCCGGCTCCGGGTAGCCGATGGTGTGGAAGACGGTGCCCGGCTGCAACGGGCAGTCCGACGGTAGATCGACCACGAGCTTCATCCCAACGGCCCAGTCCCGCTGGTGGTGGTCGTCCGGCATACCGAAGTGCTCGTCGAGCTTACGGCCGACGGAGCCGACGGGCCCATCGCCAATGACTGTCAGCGCCGCGCGTACGTCCATGCCCGGCATGTAGGCGTCGGTAGGATTCCCCACGAGGTCGGTGCCCTGATCGACGAGTCGGACACCAACGACCGCTTCATCTTCGATGAGCGGATCGCCCACTGGCATGCCGGGCCAGATCTGCACCATGCCAGAGGAAATGAGCAGCGAGCCCACCCACTGGTTGAACTGTCCGATGGACAGCAGCAGCCCATCGTCCTTCTTCATGAAGTCGGGGATGTAGGGCAGCTCGACCGCCTGATTTTTACTCCGACCGAGCAGCCTCAGGCTCGCCATTGCAGCATCGAGGCGCTTGACACCTTTGGGGCGCCGGCTCGCCCCGACGGGATCCTTCAGGTAGACCAGCTTCTCCTGGGTGACCTCGTGCGCGTTGGGTATCTCACCGGGCTCGAGGTCGGGAAACGACGCGCGGATGCCACGTCCTCGGGTCACGACGCCCGAGACGCCGAAGCCGATATCATCGGCCCGCTCGTAGCAGACGACCTGCAGCGGCATGCCGGGCATCGCCCTACTGGTCAAGCGAGGCGCGAGTTCCGGGTCCTGCATCGCCCGGGAAAGCGTGATGAGGAAACCGCCCGTCGCTGGCCCGAAGCCGACGCAGACGATATCGACCTCCATGCTCTGGCGATCGACAGCCATCGCGCTCGAGCGCCTCACGCCGGGTAGTCGAGGGCCTCGGGGATCGCTACCGCCGTCAGGCTGCGAGCCGCGGAATCTTTGGCCAGCCGCGAGCCCGTGAGACAACCGTCCAGCTTGGCTCTGCGCAGCGTGAAGGGCTCGTACCCGTCGAACCGTACGCAAGGCCCGCGCTTCAGCGGCGCTTCGCCGTCCTCGTCGAACGCGTCGATAGCACAGGAACAGAGGCCGGGCATCACGTTTTCCAGCACCGTGAGCTCGCTCGACATGTAGGCCCGATCGGCCTCGGTCGTCCACGCCGGGTGCCGGTTGTATCCAAAGACGAGTGCGGAGCAGGTTCGCGCGACTTCGCCGCCGGCAGCCGCCGCCTGCACGTGGCAGAGGTCGGTGAAGAAATCGGCATAGCCGGGAAGAGCCTCGGCGAGGCTCGGGTTCTCCGGGCCGCGCTCCTCCAGCTCGATCAGATCCATGATCTGATAGCGCGAGGCGAGCAGCCAGCTCAGCGCATCGGCCATGGGAAACGTCACGCCCTGTCGATGACCCTTATAGAGTGGAGCGCCGTCGGCGTCCTTCGCACCCAGCAGGTGACGCAGCGTCCACAGCCAGAGGTCCATGGCCGAGGCGAGCGTGCAGGCCCCGGAGCCGGGCCGCAGTCCGGCGATGCGGCGCATTTCACCGATCCAGTTCTCGAACTCGGCCAGGAAGATCGGGTTGGTCATCGTGACGCTGAGCTGACGGCGCTGCACCGCTTCCGGGCCCTCGTAAGTCGCCTCGAGTTGCGCGTCCATCCACTTCTGGGGCAGGAAGCCGGGACAGTCCTCGGTGATCCCATAGCCGCCCATCAAGCTGACGGCCTCGCGCATCATGTTCGCTCCGTGGCCCGTGTTCCACAGCTTCACCGCCGGGCACAGCACGTTGGCCAGGGCATCCTTGACCAGGTACTGGATGAGCTCGTTCGACTCGAGCTCGCTGAAGCGGGCCGCATCGGGATCCGCCTCGGGCTTACCGGCGAGCCGGACGTACTCCGCGGCCTGGTCTATCCAATTCGCCAGCGCCCGTAACGCCTTACGACCGGCGGGGACTCCATAAGCGACGAAGATCTCGTCGCGTCTGTGCTCCAGCGGATCGAGCTCGTCGAACAGCCGAGCTGCGGCGAATCCCAGCGAGGCGCTGGCTTCACCGGTCGCCCAGATGTCCACCACGCGGTGCAGCGCGTCTTCTTTTTGCTGCAGGCCCAGCTCGTGGCGCGGTGTACCGGCGTGATCCGACGCGCTGCCGCGGAAGCGACGGCGCTGGTAGCGTATGACCGGCTCGACGGCGGACAGCATCTTGGCCGATGTCATCAGGCCAA
>JASFTI010000378.1:0-3923 GCA_050053635.1 Gemmatimonadales bacterium | reverse complement strand
TTCCACTGTAGGCTGATCGGGCATCATGAAGGCGGCGTCATCGGCGAACAGGGCCGCGACGGCATCCCAGTCGCCGGCCAGATCAGCCTCGATCAGCTGGTCGACAACACCCTGGATCGCCGCCACATCCGCATCGGACAGGGGCCCAGCTTCCGGCGCTGCCGGCTGACAGCCCAAGCTCGCCACGGCAAGCGCCACGATTACGAGTGATAACTTGCGTCCGATCAATTCAACCTCCTGGCAAGTGGTTGCTATCTCCCCCCCTCAACTCAGCGCCACAAGGTCGCGCCGCAGAGCGAAGGGATCTTCACCCTCCAAACCCCGTAGCCGACAGGCGAGGGTGCGGTAGATGCGTTTCAGCAGCCCGTACTTCGCACGCTGCTTCGGGTCAGGCCGCCTGCGGCGGTCTTCGTCCAGTACCACGAACGGTCCTGCAACTTCGGCGAGCGGCCGCTCGTCACCCGTCTCCCCGTACCAGACCCAAGCGGCATGGATCGCCGCGCCCAGCGCCGCGCCTTCGCCGCGCACCGGGACCGTCTCGGCCTCGAAGACGTCAGCGATAGTCTGGCACCACGACGGCGAGTTGGCTAGTCCGCCGGTGAGGCGGATCTCGCGGGGCGTCACCGGCATACGGGTGAAGCCCTCGTAGAGGTTGAGCACGTGCCCTTCGAGCACGGCCCGGCACAGTGTCCGCGGCTCGAAGTCGGACACGCCAAAACCGAAATAGAGCGGCGCAGCGAGCGGCAGGTCGGGCGTGCGCTCGCCCTCGTACCAGGGGACCAGCAGGCGGCCGCGGTTACCCGGAGGGGCGCGCCGAACGAAATCGTCGAATTCCTCGTGGGAGAGCTCGAATCGCTCCAGCACCGCGTTGTAACCGTTCGCCATGTTGGACACGCAGAGCAACGGCAGGTAACGGCCGGTACTGTCGCAGTAGGCGGCGATCTCACCGGTCGGGTCGATGAACGGTTTGTCCAAGACAGTGCAGGCCGTTCCACTCGTGCCCAAGCTGACCGTCACCATTCCCAGCTCGAAGTTTCCGGTGCCGAGCGCGCCGTACATGTTGTCGCCGCTGCCGGCGTCGATCCGGCAGTCGGGAGGGAGGCCGAACCGGGCGGCGAGAGTCGCACCGATGTCACCGATGGTCCGATCCGCCGGCCCCACCGGCGGCAGCTTCTCGGGCAGCCCAGGATCGATTGCATCGATGACCTTCCGCGACCAGCGACCGGTGCCCGGATGCCAGAGCGCCATCCCGGAGGTATCGCCGGGCTCCATGACTGCGACCCCGCTTTCCGCTCCGCCGGTCAAGTACCAGTTGATGTAGTTGTGGACGACGAACAGCGTATCAGCGCGAGCGTAGGCCTCGGGCTCGTGGCGGCGCAGGTGCAGGATCTTGGGCGCCGTGTAGCCGGTGCGCTGGCTGTTGCCGACCTCCGCGATCATCATCGCGGGCCCGCCCACGGCCTCGGTGAGGATCCGGCATTCTTCGGCGGTCGAGAAATCGTTCCACAGCTTAGCGCGTGGCCGGGCGAGGCTGCCGTCGACGGCCAGTGCCACGAGCCCGTGCTGCTGGCCGGAGACCGAAATGCAGCGGATGCGATCCGCGGGAACACCCGCTTCACTCAACCGCCCGAGTAGGATCTCCACAGCCTCGATCCACATCCGCGGGTCGGACTCCGAGACACCTTCACCCAGCCCGGCGACGGCGCCTTCCTCCGTTCCGTAGCCCGGAAGGTCGCGGTCGTAGTCGACGCGATCCACGTGCACGACGGCCCCGGCCTCGGGGTCGATGACGACCAGCTTGCAGCCCTGGGTAGAAACGTCGAGACCGGCGAACAGCGCTTGCATGGCGAACCTCGGTCAGGGCTCGAGAACGAGCCTCTCACCGACAACCTCGAAGCGCCCACTGACGACGCCGGTGGTGGCAGCGTCGGCGAGTCCGCTGAACCCCGGCTGTTTGCCACCGACGCTCACCTCGAAGGCGCCGGGCTCGATCACGCGGTACGATTCTCCGTCGATCAGCGAGAGCTGTCGGGGCGCTAGCGTGAAGCTCACCGTCTTCGCCTCACCGGGCTCGAGGTGCACGCGTCTGAACCCCTGCAGCGAGCGGATCGGCACGGAAGCGGATGCCTCGAGGTCGGTGACGTACAATTGAACCACCTCTTCCCCCGCCCTAGCGCCCATGTTTTCGACCTGCACCGACACCTCGACCTCTTCGCCGGCACGGACAGTGACAGGGAGCTCGATATCGCTATAGCGGAACATGGTGTAGCTCAACCCGTGTCCGAAGGGGAAGAGCGGCTCGTCTTCGAAATAGCGATACGTTCTGCCCTGCATGTCGTAGTCGGTGAACGGCGGCAGCTGCGCGACCGACTTGTAGAAGGTGACCGGTAAGCGGCCCGCCGGGTTGTAATCACCGAACAAGACGTCGGCGATCGCCGTCCCCGCCGCCTGGCCCGGGTACCAAGCCTCGACGATCGCAGGTACATGCTCGGCGGCCCAGTTCACGGCGACGGCACTCCCGTTCAGCAGCACCAGCACGACGGGTTTACCCGTTGCGACCACGGCCTCCATGAGCTCGCGTTGCGGAGCGGGAAGGCCGAGTCCCAAGCGGTCGCCGCCGGCGAAGCCGGGTACCTCGACCCGCATCTCTTCGCCCTCGAGCCGCGGCGATAGACCCATCACCATGACGACCGCAGCGGCACGCTGGGCCGCCTCCAGCGCCCCCTCGAGCAGTCCCGGGTCGGGCCGCGCCCAGACGAGCTGCGCGATCGCGTCGGCGCGGCGGGTCTGGTACTCGACGCGGATGTCATACGCCCGACCGGCCTCCAGCTCCACGTCCGCCCAGCGCGGCAGTACGACGTGGCGATCCGAGAACTGTACGAGCAGCGAATCGTCGAGGAAGAGCTGGAACCCTCCGAAGACGCGCACCCCGAGGGAGTAGCAGCCCGATGTCGGCGGAACCAACGTCCCTGTCCAGCGCACGCTGAAACTGTCCGCCGGCATGCCAGTGATGGGCGCCTCATCCCACCAGTTGAAGTCGAGCGTGCTATCTACGCGGACGGCGAACGGCTCGCCTTTCCACTCGCGGTTACTGAAGTACTCACCCTTGAGGCCCTGCATCCGTAGGCCGTCGTGCTCGGTGGAGAGCGCCTCGGACGGCACGACCTCGAACGACGGCATGTTCTCGGCGACGTCCGATCCTCTGGCGTACAGTACCGTCGCTCCCGGCCCGACCTTACGGCGGATCCCCTGCAGCGGCGTCACCGGGTGAGACGGGACACCGTTGTAGTTGCCCAGCAGCACGTCGACGTCGTCGGCGTTCGGCCCGATGACCGCGATCGTGCCGAGCTCTTTGCTCAGCGGCAGCAGACCTCCCTGGTTCTTGAGCAAGACGATAGACTTGCGCGTCGCCTCGAGCGCCAGCTCGGCATGGGCCTCCGAGTCGTTCACGCTGTATGGAATACTCGTGTAGGGAACGCGCTCCGGCGGATCGAACATCCCGAGCCGGAACCGGGCACGGAAGAGCCGCTCGAGCGAGACGTCAATCTGTTCCTCGGTGATGAGCCCCCGCTTAGCGGCTACCAGCAGACTATCGTAGGTGACGCCGCAGTTGAGATCGGTGCCGGTGGCCACGCCCATGGCCGCGGCTTCGGCCGCGGTCTCCACGACCCTGTGGGTCCTGTAGATGTCCATGATCGCCCAGCAGTCGGACACGACGTAGCCGTCGAACCCCCAGTGGTGTCTCAGCGTCTGTTGGAGTAGCTCATAACTCCCGCAACACGGTGCGCCACGGAAACGGTTGTAGGCGCACATCACCGACTGGGCGTCCGCCTCGACGACCGTCGCCCGAAACGCCGGCAGATACGTTTCGCGCAGGTCGCGCTCGCTGACCACGGCATCGAAGGTGTGACGGTCGGGCTCCG
>JASFTI010000377.1:0-3926 GCA_050053635.1 Gemmatimonadales bacterium | reverse complement strand
ACCGTCCTCCCCCGCGCTCGCCTCGCAGGTCCGGAGCCAGTCGAGCAGGGCGGCTCGCTCTCAGATATGCTCGAGAGCTACGAGCGGCAGCTCATTCAGAGCGCCCTTACAACCGCCGGCGGTAACATCGCCGAGGCGGCTCGCCGCTTGAACACCGACCGGCCCAACCTCTACCGCCGGATGAAGAGGCTCGAGATCCGCCGCGACGCGACCGACGACGACTCCCCCGACGTCTAGCGGCACTGTGCCCGACGGGCACGCCCCGGCGTCTCCAAACGACACGACACCCACCCCACCGCCCGCCGTAGACCGCCTCAGACCAGGCCCCGGCTGCGGCATCGGGTTTGCTCCTGACAGGCAGGTGTGGCAGTTTGCCTGTTCGGAGGATCAATGAGAAGCCATGGCAGAACCTTCAGTGCGGTAGTCCTGCTCTGCGCCGTGCCGGCAGCACTCCCAGCGCAGGACACCATCCAGGTCGGCGTGCGCACGCCCCTACCGCCGGGCGCGGAGCTACCGGCGCAGGTGGCGCAAGAGCTGGTCGACTACTACAACAGTCCATCCACCTTTCGCTTCAGCGGCAGGACAGAAGTCCCGGCCGACCGTACGATCGGCGGTGACGTCGCGGTTCTCGGCGGTCCCCTGCAACTGGCCGGCCGAATCGACGGCGACGTGCTGGTGCTTAACGGCGACATAGCGCTGCGTGAGGGTTCCCGAATCAGAGGGGACCTCACCGTGGTGGGTGGCCTGATCGTCGGCGTCGAGCGCGGTCGGGTCGATGGTGTGATTACCACCTACCCCACGGTATTCCGCTATCGACGCACCGAGGACGGCATCGAGTACCTGGGTCCGGGACCGCCAGGCGAAAGCCGGCCGACCGGCCGGCGCATCATGCTGCCCAGCTGGGAGATGGGCGAGAGCCAGGTCTTCATCTCGGCGGGCGCCTACAATCGGATCGAAGGCCTGCCCGTCACCTTTGGGCCCCGCATCACCACCGGCGGCAGGAACCCTCTTCGCCTCGAGGCTTTCCTCATCTGGCGGACGGTGGGCGGCTTCGATCCCGACGAGAGCGACATCGGCTGGGAGCTGCGCCTCAGGCAGTGGCTCGGCGGCCGCCGCAGCTTCTGGCTCGAAGCCGCGTACTTGTCGACAGTCAACCGGATCGAGAGCTGGAAGCTCAGCAACCTGGAGAATTCTTTCACCGTCTTCTTCTTCAAGCGCGACTATCGCGACTACTACGAGCGCAAGGGTTGGTACGGCCGATTCGGTTGGCGTAGCTCGAGTCTCTTCGGATCGCTCGAGTTCCGCGACGAGAGGCATCACAGCCGACTCGCCCGTGATCCGTGGACCATCTTCTGGAATACCGGCGATCAGTTTCGGCCCAACGCCATGATCGATTACGGCGACCTGCAGAGCATCGTGCTCAACCTGGGAATCGACACGCGCAACGACCCTGACCAGCCGTTGGCAGGTTGGTACAACGAGTTGCGACTCGAGCAAGCCGTCGGAGGTCGGCTGGCCGGTATCACACCCGGTTTCACTCACCTGTTCCTCGACCTGCGAAGGTACAACCGCGTGAGCCGCAACGCGGTGCTCGCTTTCCGCCTGGTTGGCGGCGGCCGACTCGGGGACGAACGAACACCGGCTCAGCGCCAGCACATGATCGGCGGCACCGGTTCCTTACCCGGATTCGATATGATGGCGTTCGACTGCGGCATTCGCAGCTCCGGGCTTATCGGCAACGAGCCGGGCTACGGCTGCCAGCGCTTCACGCTCTTCCAGGCTGAGTACCGCACCGGACTCGACTTCCGCTACCACTGGGATGACAAGCAGATCCCTGACATCAGCGGCGACATTTTCAGTGTCCAGTTCAGCCCCGCGCTCGTCCTCTTCTTCAACGCCGGCGCAGCTTGGAACGGCGAAGATTGGTTCGATTATCTCGGAGATGGTGACAACTGGTCGACAGACGTCGGCGCCGGGATCGACTTCGGTGGCTTCGGCGCCTACGTCGCCTATCCCCTGGTCGAATCGGGAGAAGTCAATTTCTTCGTTCGTCTGACCGCAAGGTTCTAATCGCGGCTGCGTGCGTCGCGATGTCGGCCGCCGCCCACCCGGCGGCGGCCCAGAGGGCCCATCTATCCTTATCGCCCGGCACCGCCGAGAACGAATGGCAGGCCTTCGTGCGTCCGGTCGACATCTTCGCCGACTCCGTGCTCGTCCGCCCGCTCCTCTCTGGCCTGCCGCTCCGCTTCCACTTCCAGCTCGAGCTGTGGCACGACAAGTTTCTCGCCGACGGCCTGGTCGAGCGGACCTCCTGGTCGCTGATCCTCTATCAGGAACCCTTGTCCGGCGAGTTCAACCTCACCCGCTCTTGGGATATCGGCCGTGGCGAGTGGTACTCGGACCTCGAGTCGGTCGCACAGGCTCTGGAGAGCTGGTACCAATCACCTTTCGCCGGGCCGGAACCCGGTAGCGGCAGCTACTACTATGAAGCTCGCCTCGAGATCGAGATCCTCTCGCTCGGCGACCTCGACGAGCTGGAGGACTGGCTCCGCGGCGACGTGGTCGGCGAGCGTAGCGGTGTGGGCAGCGCGTTCACCCGGGGGCTGAAGCGACTGTTTATCCGTCTCATCGGCCTGTCGGCTCGTAAACTTGGAGCGCGGACAGAAGTATTCCGCCCCTGACCATCCGAGATCATACTCGACATTCGACAGCCCACAGCCGATCATGGATCTTTCCGCTTCTTCTCAACAATCGACTCCCTACTTCCGACCCTCATCGTACAACGTCGTGGATCGACCGTCGGGAGTCGAGCCCTGAGAAGCGAGCGGGAAGTCGGTAGTCGGCCGTCCGCTGTCGAATGTCCAAGATGGTTTACACCGCATACCGTATACCCAGCGCGTTCGGCTTGACCACACCCATAGAGCCGTTTGTAGCGCCGATCCGCACGGGTGGCAAGTCGCGGGATTGCTTCTCGGGGGACGCGCCTACATTTTTCGCGGCCGCCCTATCGCTGGGCCCGGCTGGAGGATGGCGCCGAGTGCGCTGCCAGAAAGACTGATGCCATGTCTCGCGTACCAGCCCTGTTCCTATTCGTAATAGTGACGCTCGAAGGAGCCACGCCGCTGAACGCACAGAACGACTGGCCCCGCAAGGTACTGCTGACGAACGACGACGGTATCGAGGCGGAGGGTTTGCTCGCCCTGGCGCGCGCCTTCGCTCCGGTCGCACAGACGTACGTGGCCGCACCGCTGGAGAACCGCAGCGCCAGCACGAACTACATTTCGGCCATCGCCCGGCGTGGCCTCGAGGTCGAGATCCGTTCGCTGTACAACGGGGTCTCGGCGTACGGTGTCGACGGCTACCCGGCCGATGCGGTCGTCTTCGCACTTCGCGGCTTCATGGCCGACGACCTGCCCGACCTCGTGATTTCGGGGGTGAACGACGGTCCCAACCTCAGCGACGATTGGAACCTCTCGGGCACGGTTGGCGCAGCGCAGATCGCGGCGTTCTTCGGCGTCCCGGCGATCGCGGTTTCCGGCTACAGCGCGGAGCACCCCGAGACCCTCGACGCCCTGGCACGCTGGGTCGTCGATTTGGCCCGCAGCCGCCTGGTGCGCGACCTCGAGCCCGGCCAATACCTGGCGGTCAGCGCGCCGCGTGTGGCGGTCGAAGAGATCGAAGGGGTTGTGATCGTCCGGCGTGCCCCGCGGCCGTGGCGGATCGAGTTGGAGCGCCGCGACGACAGGCCGACGACAGCCGATCGCCAGATCTGGAGCCTGAGCTTTCACAACGAGGACATGTCCGCTCCCGCGGCCACCGACGTCCACGCCTATCGGCGGAAGCAGATCGCCATCGTGCCCATGCGGGTCGACGAGCACGACTACGAGTTGCTCGCCGAGCTCTTGGGTTCGGCCGTCGATCTGCCG
>JASFTI010000376.1:0-3933 GCA_050053635.1 Gemmatimonadales bacterium | reverse complement strand
GGGGTCCGTCCCCGCTAAGATTTCTTCTTCTTCGACTTCGAGGCCGTCTTGGCTTTGGCCTTGGTCGTGGTCTTCGCCTTGGCCGTCGACTTCGCCTTGGTCGTCGACTTCTTGGCCGAGGCCTTGGCCTTCGCCTTGGGCGCCGCCTTCTTCTTGGCCGGCGCCTTCTTCGGCTTGGCCGCCGCCTTCTTAGCCTCCGGCTTCTTCGCCGCTGGCTTCTTGGCCGCTTTCTTCTTGGGCGCCGCCTTCTTTGGCTTCTCGAGGCTCACCCGCCGATCGCCACCGAAGTCGATCTCGCTCACCCGCACCTCGGTATAGCCCTGGCGGTGGCCCGTCTTGCTCCGAATGTTCTTGCGGCGCTTGAACTTGAAGACCACGATCTTGTCGGCCCGGCCGTGGCCCAGGACCTCGGCGCGCACCGCCGCGCCCTCCAGGGTCGGCCGCCCGATCAATACGTCGCCCTCCGTGGCGCCGAGCAGTACCTCGTCGAAGGTGACGGTTTCGCCGGACTCGACAGCCAGCGACGGCAGCCGCAGTACGTCGCCCAGTTCGGCGCGATATTGGAAGCCTGCGGCCTTGAAAATAGCGTATGTCACGACCGTGTTACCACGTGAAAGTGACTGATTTCGAGAACCTTATAGCCTATCCGCCTCGAGCATCCCTGTCAACGCCCCCGAGACGCCGGGCCGCGATCAGGCCACGGCGTAACGTGACGTCACATCGGTGTCGGCCGGACCGGCCAGAATGCGGAACTCGTCCGCCCGCATCAGCGGGTCGTCGCGGACCTCGATGTCGACCCTGTACTCGGACTCGAGGCGCCGCAGCAGGTTCGGTTCCTCCTCGAGGATGTGGAGGGCCACCTCCGGGTGCAGACGGACCACCAA
Organism: Gemmatimonadales bacterium; assembly: GCA_050053635.1. Classification (GTDB taxonomy): domain Bacteria; phylum Gemmatimonadota; class Gemmatimonadetes; order Palauibacterales; family KS3-K002. The sequence goes on along the minus strand of JASFTI010000376.1, from coordinate 3,049 downwards.
ACGCTTCTCCTCCCGCGCTGCGGCGACCCGGTGCACGGCGCGCTCGACGCGCCGGACCACCGTAGCGGGTGCGACGATGCGGCCGGCACCGTCGCAGTAGGGGCACGGCCGGGTCACCGTGTGGTAGACGGTCGGCCGCACGCGCTGTCGGGTCATCTCGACCAAGCCCAGGTCGGAGATCGGGAACGCCTTGGTCCGCGCCCGATCGCGACTCAGGTGCAGACGCAATTCCTGCATCACCTTGTCGCGGTTCGCCTTGTCCTCCATATCGATGAAGTCGACAACGATGATGCCGCCGATATCGCGCAGCCGCAGCTGGCGCGCGACCTCGCGAGCGGCGTCCAGATTGGTGCGCAGGATCGTCTTCTCGGGATCTTTCTTGCCCGTGTAGCGACCGGTGTTCACGTCGATCGCCACGAGACCCTCGGTCGGCTCGATGATGACGTATCCGCCTGACGGCAGCTCGACCCGGGTCTCGAACGAGCGGCGGACTTCCTCTTCGATGTCGTACTTGTCGAACAGCGGGACATTGCCGTCGTAGAGGTTCACGCGGCGCATCAACTCGGGGTCGACGGCCTCGAGGTAATCGCGGACTTCGTTGTAGATCTCGCGCGAGTCGACGATCAGTGCATCGACCTTCTCGCTGAACAGGTCCCTGATGATGCCGGCCGCGAGATGCGCCTCTTGATGAATCAGCGCGGGTGCCTGTGCCTGTGCGACGCGCGACTCGATCTTCTTCCACGTCTTGCGCAGCCCTTTAAGCTCTCGCTCCAGCGGCTTGCGCCCCGCGTCCTCACCCACCGTCCTGACGATCACGCCACCCTGGTTCGGTTGGAGAACGTTGCGCATCACCCGGCGCAGGCGGGTCCGCTCGTCGCGGTTCTCGATCTTGCGCGAGACGCCGATGTGCTCGCTGCGCGGCATGAAGACCAGATAGCGGCCGGGCAGCGATATCTGAGCGGTGACTCGTGGACCTTTCGTCCCGATCGGCTCTTTGGTGACCTGGACGAGCAGCTCCTCACCCTTCTTGGTCAGGGTCTGGATGGGCGGGTAGCGCTTGACGCCTTTCTCTTCTTCCGAGGCCTCGGGGTCCTCATCGGCCAGGTCGGAGACGTGGAGAAAGGCGGCTTTCTCGGTCCCTATGTTGACGAAGGCGGCCTGGATTCCCGGTAGTACGCCCTCAACACGTCCCAAGTAGATATCGCCCACCATGCGCTGCGCGTCGGGGCGATCGAGCATCAGCTCGACAAGGACGCTGTCCTCGACGATCGCGACCCGCGTCTCGTGCGGCGCCGCGTTTATCAGTATTTGCCTTTTCATTTGCTGCTAATCTGACTCCATTCATTCGGCGTCCTCCTTCTCCGGCGTCGTTTCCGGACCGAGAAGGTGGCGCGCAATCACCATCCTCTGGACCTCGGAGGTTCCTTCTCCGATTTCCCCTATCTTGGCATCTCTCATCAGCCGTTCCACCGGGTACTCGGTCGTGTAACCGTAGGCACCGTGGAACTGCACAGCCTTTACCGTAGCCCAGTTGGCCAGCTCCGAGCAGTAGAGCTTGGCCATAGCCGCTTCCTTCGAGTGCGGCTCGCCCGCCTGCCGCAGGTTCGCCGCGTGATACGTCAGATGCTTACCCGCCTCGATCCGGGTCAGCCAGTCGGCCAGCTCGAAGCGTATGCCCTGAAAATCACAGATCCGTGTGTTGAACTGCCTGCGTTCGCCGGTGAATTTCAGCGTCTGCTCCAGCGCACCCTCGGCGATGCCCAGCAGGTGCGCCGCCATCCCGATTCGCCCCCCGTCCAGCGTCTGCATGAAGTTCTTGAACCCGTAACCGCGCTCGCCCAGCATGTTCTCCTTGGGCACGATCGCGTCCTCGAATACGAGCTCGGTCGTGTCCGAGGCCCGCCAGCCCAGCTTGTCCTCTTTTTTCCCGTGCGTGAACCCTGGCGTGTACTCCAGGTCGTCGGCGTGGCCCGTGCCAACCGCCTTCGCTTCGTCCAGGTCCCGCGTCTCTTTCGTCAGGATGAACGAGCTGATCTCCTTCTGCCCGTTCGACCGCTCACCCGTCACCGCCGTCGCCACGAATATCTCGCCGACACCACCGTTGGTGATGAAGATCTTCGTCCCGTTCAGCACCCAGTGGTCGCTCTTCTCCTCCGCCCGCGTCTGCGTGCCCTGGGCGTCGGATCCCGCCTCCGGTTCCGTCAGCCCGAACGCGCCCAAGACCTCCCCTCGGGCCAACTTCGTCAGATACTTCTTCTTCTGTTCCTCGTTACCGAAGTAGAAGATCGGGCTCGCCGCCAGCGAGATCGTCGCGCCCACCGTGATCGAGTGGGAGGGACAGACCTTCGACAGCTCCTCGCTCACCAGCGCCGAGGCCAGCACGTCCATCCCGGCGCCGTCGTATTCTTCCGGCCACGGGATGCCGAACAGGCCCAGCTCCGCCATCTTGGCGACGTTGGCCCAAGGGAACTTCCCCTCCCTGTCGAACTCCCGGGCGACCGGCGCGATCTCGTTCTCGGCGAACTCGCCCACCATGTCGCGGAGCATACGGTGCTCGTCGCTCAGATACTTGTCGTCGACGCTGCTGCCCAAACCGTTCATATCTATCCGTGCCTCGTGCTCGCTTCGGACCCGCCCCGGGGCCCGAGGGCGAACCGCCAGCTACCGAATAATAACCGTTAAGTATGTAAAAAAGTTGACCTTATTTCCAGTGGCTTGAGCGGCTGATGCCAGTGAAATCGTTGACGTAGAGCGACTCAGACCCTTATCCTCCAATTACCCACAAGCGGAGGAGCCCCATGACCAGACCACCCCGCGAGGATCGTATCGACTGCCCCGGCTGCGATGGCAGTTTCCCAGCGGATCAGCTTCTTGCGGTGCTTGAGGTGAAGTGTCGTAAGTGCGGTCAGGAATGGCAGGTACAGGTTCAGGACGTGCCGGGTGGGCACAGCCTCCTCGGTCTCAGGCCGCCTCGGGAAACCTGACGCGATCTGAGTTCATTTCAACTAACCTGGCGGCCCCTCACGTAAAACGTAGCGCCGCCCACAAA
>JASFTI010000375.1:0-3955 GCA_050053635.1 Gemmatimonadales bacterium | reverse complement strand
TGGTTGTCTTCTCCGGCCACCTGTTGCTGGCGCCCAACGTCGCTGATCTCGACAGTTTCTATCACCTGGGACACGCCGCGCACTACGCGGTGACTTCTCCCTTCGACACCGCGTTCCCCTGGGCGCGGTTCTCGGCGATCGGTGATCTCGGCGCCGATCTCTGGTGGGGCTTCCACCTGCTGCTCCTTCCCTTCGGCGGCTTTGGCGAGCCGGTCGACGGGATCCGTGTGGCCGGTGTCCTTCTCAGCATGGTGCTTCTGGCCGGGGTGCTGTGGATCTGCCAACGACACCGCTTCGTCGCTCCCTGGCTCTGGCCCATCCTGTTCTTCGTGGCCGTACCCAGCGTGTTTTACCGATACGTGATGGTGCGACCCCACGTGGTCTCGCTCCTGGCCGCACTACTCCTGCTTTCGTTCCTGGTGCGGGGTCGCTGGTGGCCGGTGTTCGCGGCCTCGGCCGCTGTCACCTGGTTCCACCTGAGTCTCTTCTGGTTGGCGCCGGCGGTGGTCGCGGCTTATCTGGTCGGGCGGCGCCTGGATCGCTGGTTCGTCGCCGCTCCGCCGGGGGCCGGGGATGACGACGCGCCACTTCCCGCCGGCCGCGCCGTGGCGGGCGTCGTGGCCGGGTCGGTCGCGGGTTGGCTTCTTCGCCCGCACCCCGTCGCCGCGGCCCGACTGGCAGATATTCAGGTCTTTCAGCTTTTCCGGGAGCAGGCGGCCGATCTTCCGCTGGCGTTCGCACAGGAGCTTCGCCCCCTCCCGCTCGTGGCGTTGGGCTGGACCGCGTGGTATCTGCTGATCCTGTGGGCTGCTGCCCTAGCGTTCCTTCTTTGGAGCCTTGCCAGGAAGCGAAGCGTTCTCGAGGCAATGCCGGCCTCCGAGCGAGCCCTTCTCTGGGCCAGCCTGGTTCTCTCTGCGGGATTCCTCTGTCTGACCGTGGTCGCGGCGGGCCGCGCCCTGGTCGAGTGGGCGGCGTTCGGGCTGGTCACCGTAGCACTCGTCGCGACTTACGTGGTGAGCGAGCCGGTGTCGCGGCGAACGATCGTGATGGTCTTGAGCCTGGTCACGCTACTTGTCACCCCGTGGATTATTCGCGAGCACCGGATCAACGTACGGCTCAACGCGGTCGAGCCGGACCACCTGCGCGAGGTCGCAACCTGGCTCGCCGACCACAGCGAGCCCGGCGATGTGGTCTTCCACGCCCACTGGGATAACTTCGGTCCGCTGTTCGCTCGGAACCGCGTGAACCACTACCTGGGAGGCATGGACCCCATCTTCCAGTACGCTCACGAGCCCGGACTCTACTGGAAGTACGCCTACCTGTCGACCGACCTGGCGACGGAGTGGACGTGTGACGCCTATCCCTGTAGCGAAGGGACCGGCGTCGATACGTACGTCTCCCTCACCGATGACTTCGGCGCCCGCTGGGTGCTCGTCGAGCCCCGCAGGAATCCCAAGCTGTTCGGCTATCTGCTGGCCGACGCCCGCTACGAGATGGCTCTCCTGACTGAGCGCGAGGCTGTCTTCCAGGTGCTGGGGCCCGGGATGGTGGCAGCGCCGAGTACGGCGAGCTTGGCCGGTACATACCGGGCGACGAGCTTTACGATGGAGGAAGCCGGGGTCACGACCGATTGGCTGGCCCGCGGCGCCTCGATCACACTGACGCTTGAAGGCGATGGGAACACGGAGGGCCGGCTGTTCGTTCCCGGCGGTGGAGAAGCCGGTTCCGATTTCGATCAAGATCTCGCAGGCTCGTGGACACTGGTCGGATCGACACTGAGGCTCGATCACGACGCGGCGACTTTCCTCAGGGAGATCACCTTCAGTGTGGCGGGTCCGGCGCTGAACGGAGAGGGGACCTTCGGTGATGTGACCGTCCGCGTCGTCCTCTCGAAGACGTTCTGAGCTCTAGGGGCAATATCGGCGCGCCCGGACAGCGCCTGGCGCCCCACGACCTGATCCGCGATTTTGGAGGCAGCTGGTATTCACGCTTGTCGCCGGGGAGGATGTCCCCCATGAACGCAGCAGCGAGGCTTTGCGGTGTGGGCGCGCTGACGCTGACGGTGGCGGCCTGCGGCACACGCCAGGCGGCCGACGAGGGTGCGGCGCCTGGTGGGACGGGCCGAGAGGTCACGATCGAAGTAGAGAATCAGAATTTCTACGACGCCAGGATCTACGTTCTGGAGTATGGTCGCCGTAGGCGTCTGGGAAGCGTTCCGGGCAACGGTACGAGGACGTTCCAATTCCGAGTGGACCCGACCGAAGTACTATTCATCATCGATTTCATTGGAAGCGACCAGCTTACCACAAACACGGTTACGGTGAACCCCGGGGACGATCTGGAGCTCACCGTGACCGCCACGACCCAACGATTGCGGTTTCGCGGCCGCTGAACGCCGGCCCGGCGGCCTGTGGGTCAGCGGCGCGCTCCGCGAGCACTGCCGTTCCCGCGCGGGTCCGCGACGCCGGTGTACGCGTCGGACTGCGCATCGAACTCGATCCCGTGGATCCGGGCGAAGTAGGGTGCAGATGCCCGGGCCTCGGGAGTGAAACCGAAGCTCGCCAGCTCAGCCATATCCGCCGCCGACCAGGTGGCCGCGCGCCGGCCCTCCATGTAGACGACCGCGGGCGTGGGATGGAACCGCGGCAGTGCCATGGCGTCGGCCAGGCCAAGTTCCTCATCCACCGCACGGCTCACAACCTCGACGATCGCCGAGATGATGCGCCGGGCCCCCGCGGCGCCCAGCACGTACGCCGGCTCCCCGTCTTTCAGCACGATGAGTGGCGACTGCGACGACCAGGGGCGCGTACCCGGCGGCAGTGATCCCAGGTAACCCATCGTCGCCGCGTAGACGAAGCCCAGACCCCGGGCTGCCACCTTCGAGCCCATCGTCGGTCCTAATGACTGGGTGAGCGCGACCAGGCCGCCCTCCCCGTCGGCAACCGAGAGGTGCGTCGTATGGCTCGCCTCGGCGGCGCCGAGCGCAGCGAGTACGACAGGGGCCATGGCGACCGACTCCGCCAGGCCTGGGTCTGCCACCTGCTCCGCGCGAGTCGCCGCCCACTCCTTGGAGACCAGGGCACGCGCCTGCTCGATGGCCGTCCCCAGGTCCTTGGTGCGATCCTCGAAGCTCAGCAGTAGGGCCTGCGCGGTGAGCGCCAACCACTCCGGCGTTCCTGCCCGATCGGTGAGGTCGAACTGTTCGAGGATATGTAGCGCCTCGATCGTGGTGGCTCCCGAAGCGGGGAGGTAAGTGCCGAGCAGATCGTAACCTCGATAGCTGCCCCGCACGACCAGCGAGCCGCGCGCCTCGTAGTCCGCCAGGTCGTCCCTGCTTACGAAGCCGCCGGACTCCATGTCAGCGACGATGCTGTCGGCGATCCAGCCCCGGTAGAACGCGTCCGCGCCGCCCTCGGCGATGGCGCGCAGCGTACGGGCGAGCGCGGGCTGCACGAGTCTTGCCCCCCCGCTGTAGGGTGAGCCGTCGGGCTTGAGGAAATATCGGGCGGAACCCTCGAACTCCCGCAGCTGGTCCGCGACGCCGGCGATCCGGACGGCAGTCTCGACGGGCAACGTGAAGCCCGCATCGGCGAGTGCGATGGCGGGCGCGATGAGCTCTGGCCACGGCCGCGTGCCGTGGGTGGCGTGCGCCATGGCGAGGGCCGCCACCGTGCCGGGCACACCGATCGTGGCGAAGCCGTAGAGATCCTCTTCCTCCGCGGGCTCGGCCGGCGCCCCGGCCGGGACCTCGGTGGTGCCATCGATCCCTGCGTACTCGCCGGCCGCGGTACGCAGCAGTATCTGGGTGCGGCCGCCGAGCCCCGACATCGATGGCTCGACCACGGAGAGTGCGAACGCTGTGGCGACGGCGGCGTCCACCGCGTTTCCTCCCGATTCCAGCACCTGTACGCCGACGTCGGTGGCGAGTGGCGAGCCGCTGACTACCATGCCGTGG
>JASFTI010000374.1:0-3967 GCA_050053635.1 Gemmatimonadales bacterium | reverse complement strand
GCAACGGCAAGACCGTCAAGCTCCCGATGGACCGCGGTGAGGGGCAGCATTGGAATCGCGCGCCCGGCAACCTCTACAGCACCCCGCGCCTGCTGCGGGTCGCTCCCGGCCGAGCCGAGCGGCTGGCGATCGCGCTCGACCAGGTCATGCCGCCGATCCCCGAGCCCGAGGACACGAAGTACATCAAGCACATCAAGATCCAGAGCGAGCTGCTGACCGAGTTCTGGGGCCGACCGATGTACCTCGGCGCTCACGTGCTGGTGCCAGAGGGCTTCGACGAGCACCCGGAAGCACGCTACCCGATCGCCATCTTCCACGGCCACTTCCCCTACGACTTCGGCGGCTTCCGCACCGAGCCGCCCGATCCGGATCTCGAGTGCACCTACAGCGAGCGCTTCCGCGTCGATTGCTACAACCGGATCCAGCAGCAGGAGGCCTACGACTTCTACCAGCAGTGGACGAGCCCTGACTTCCCGCGCCTGCTCATCATCGAGATCCAGCACGCCAACCCCTACTACGACGATTCGTACGCAGTGAACTCGGCTAACCTCGGCCCCTACGGCGACGCCATCACCTACGAGCTGATCCCCTACATCGAGGAACAGTTCCGTGGGATCGGCGAAGGCTGGGCACGTTTCCTCTACGGCGGCTCCACCGGCGGCTGGGAGGCGCTGGCCGTCCAGGTCTTCTACCCCGACGAGTACAATGGCACGTTCGCCGCCTGTCCGGACCCCATCGATTTCCGCGCCTATACCCTGGTGGACATCTACGAGGACGAGAACGCCTACTACGTGGATGGTCAGTTCAAGCGCGTCGAGCGACCCGGTCACCGGAACTGGTTGGGCGAAGTCGATCGGACCGTGAAAGACTTCAATCACCTCGAGCTGGTGCTCGGCAGCAAGAGTCGCTCGGGCGACCAGTACGACATCTGGGAGGCGGTCTACTCGCCGATGGGCGACGACGGGTACCCGAAGCGCATCTGGGACAAGTACACGGGTGAAATAGACCACGAGGTCGCCGAGTATTGGCGCGAGAACTACGACCTGCGCTACATCATGGAGCGCGACTGGGCGACCCTGGGGCCGAAGCTGGAGGGCAAGCTCCACATCTACTGCGGCGACATGGACAACTACTACCTGAACAACGCCGTCTATCTCACCGAGGAGTTTCTCGAGAGCACCACGGACCCCTACTACAACGGCGAGGTCGACTACGGCGATCGGGCCGAGCACTGCTGGAACGGCGACCAGGAGAACCCCAACCACATCTCGCGCCTGCGCTACAACACCATGTATCTGCCGAAGATCCTGCGGCGGATAGAGGAGTCGGCGCCTCCGGGCGCCGATCTGACCAGCTGGAGGTATTGACCTCGGCATCCGGGGGCGGCGGCCGTCGGGGCGCGCCGCCCCGCTCCGGCCTCACCCCAGCTCAGCGGGCCGGGCCACAAGCGCCGGTGCTCTGAGTCGGGTCGAGAGACTCTACGATCGCCCCATAGACGAGCGTGCGGAACTTGCCCTGAAGGTCCAGGCCGCGGCTGGGCAGCAGTTGGGCCATGAACACCGCAACCAGCTCCTCGGCGGGATCGACCCAGTACAGCGTGTAGTACGCCCCACCCCATCCGTACGCCCCTTCCGAGCCGACGCGGCCGGCGCGGCCGACGTCCTCGACGACCTCGAAGCCGAGCCCGAACCCGAGGTTCCCGTTCGCGTACAGGTCGCCCACGTGGTTAGCGGTCATCAGCTCGACCGTCTTGGGACTCAACAGACGCGTCCCGTTCAACTCGCCGCCGTTGAGCAGCATCTGGAGGAAGCGGCCGTAGTCTTCGGCGGTCGATAGGAGCCCGGCACCACCGGAGTAGCTGAGACGCGGCCCCTCGACGTACGCCCCCTGTCCCATCCCCTCGTCGGGCGCGCGCACGATCCGGCCGTCCTCGGTCGCTTGATAGACCGCGGCGAGACGGTTTCTCTTGGCAGTTGGGAGATAGAAGTGTGTGTCTCGCATTCCCAGCGGATCGAAGATCCGGGATTGGAAGAACTCGGCCAGCGTCATCCCCGACAGCACCTCGACCAGGTATCCCAGCACATCGGTGGAGAAACCATACACCCAGCGCTCTCCGGGCTGGGCCACGAATGGCAGCCCGGCCAACCGTTCGATGCTCGCGCCGATCGGCTCCTCCTCGTCCGCAAAGTACCAGTAGTACAACCCTGCCTGCCGATACTCCGCCTCGACCATTCCCGTCCCGTAGTTGATTCCCGACGTGTGGGTGAGCAGGTCGCGCACGGTGATCGGCCGCTCGGCCTCGACGACGGTATATCCGCGCGACGTCGCGCTCGCATCTTCAGTTGCGACGGCCACAGTGGTGCTGCTGAAAGCCGGCATGTATCGCGATAGCGGGTCGTACAGCGAGAGTCGCCCCTCCTCCACCAGCATCATCACCGCCACGCTCGTCACCGCCTTCGTCATCGACGCGATCCGAAAGATGGCGTCCGGCATCATCGGAGTCCCGCCCTCGATATCTGCGTGGCCGTAGCCTCTGAGGTGGACCAGCTGCCCGCGCCTGGCGATCAGCGCTACGACTCCGGCAATCTTGCCCTCGTCCACATACTGTTGCACGACGGTGTCGAGTCGCCCGATGCGCTCCGAGGAGAACCCAACCTGCTCGGGCGCTGCGACCGGAAGCTCCTGGGCGGACAGCTGCAGGCTGAGTGCCAGGCTGGCGAGGAACGGGGCGACGAGCGTTCGCATCGGTTGCATGGCTGCTCCGTTATCGGTGACCCTGGGTAGGGGGGTGAGGACGGACCGGCAAGGACAGCAGCTAGACCTACCCGCTGCCGGGACTATGTCTGAGCCGAAGGCAGATTTCCCAGAGGTCGAGTCCGGCGAACCCGCGGCCGTTACTATCGCGCGTGACGCTCGTGCAGCTTGTCGGCCACCCGCGACCCGACCCTGCAGACCAGGAGGAAAGCGACCTCCAGCAGGATGATGACGACCGCACCGGCGGCTAGGAGCCCGACTACCATGAGGGCAGGCTCCAGGAAGTCAGTGACGCTCAGCGGTACGAACTCGGGCATAGCGTGTCCCTCCCTCGAGTCCGAACTGTGGGCTCAGCGCGGCCGGTACCGCGCCCCTACCGCTGGAATCCCTTTGTTTTTGGGCGTTAGAGCTGTAGCTCCCTGGTGAGCGCGAGGCCCGCTGTGCCCTCGCGCTCACTAATATGATAAGGGATTGCAGAATCGGAGGAAAGCAGTTTCATATTTCCTACCGGTTCCCTCCGGCCACCCGCCGCTCGAACGCCGGCGGTTCCGGGAAAGCCGGCGGGTTCTCCTCGATCAGCCGCATCACCTCGGCGATCGCCGCCTCCAGCTGCGGGTCGGTGCCCCGAGCCAACTGGCTGGGATCGTCGACCACCGGGATGTCGGGGTCGACACCGTGACCTTCGGCGAACCAGACGCCGTCCGGGCCGTAGAGCCGGCCGGGCGGTGCCGTGAAGTAACCGCCGTCGATCAGGCCGTGACCCGACGCCGGCCCGATGAGGCCGCCCCAGGTCCGCTCGCCGATCAGCGGCCCGACGCCCAGCACCTTGAAGAAGAAGGGGAAGGCGTCACCGCCCGAGCCGGCCCAGCCGTTGATCAGCATCACCTTCGGCCCATAGTGATTCACCGGCGGATACGTGACCACCGCGCCGTGACGGAAGAAGATCCGCGTCACCATCTGCCGGTTCATCTTCTCGATGAAACGGTCCGGCAGCTGTCCGCCGGCGTTGAACCGCTCGTCGATGATCAGCCCATCCTTCAGCATCTGGCTGTTGAACTGCCGGACCAGCTCGGTCTGTCCGGGCACCGCGGTGTTGGGCACGAAGATGTAGCCGACCCGTCCACCGGTGGCTTCGTCCACGCGCCGCCGGTTGGCCTCGATCCACTCCAGGTTCCGAAGTCGTGATTCGCTTCGCAGCGTCTCGACCAGCACT
>JASFTI010000373.1:0-3978 GCA_050053635.1 Gemmatimonadales bacterium | reverse complement strand
GAAGCGCGGGCCCGGGTGTCGTCGCTGGTGGCGATCATCGGGTTCGTCAACGTCCCTATCGTTTACTTCTCGGTCCGCTGGTGGCGCACGCTGCACCAGGTGCAGTCGAGCCCCGACACTATCGATCCGCCGATGGTGCTGGCGCTCCGCGTCATGATGATCGCCTTCGTCGTGATCTTCCTGTTCATGCTGACGCAGCGCTTCATGCTGGCGCGGATGCGCGGCGAAGAAGAGCTCGAGGCCGTGAGACTGGAGGTGGCCGGTGACTAGAACGGGTATCATCGCCGCCGCCGCCGGGCTGGCGGCCATCGTCATGGTGTTCGTCGTCGTGCCGGGAATGCGCGACGCGGGCTACATCATCCGCGCCTATGTGACCACCGCGGTCATCCTGGTGGTCTACGTTTGGTCCCTCGCCGCGCGGCTCGACCGGGTGGAGAAGGTTAGGGAGGCGCGGCAGCAGGACTCGACGCCTTAGAGGTCAGTCCTTTAGCTCGGGAGGAAAGATTTCGGCGAGCTCGATCGCGCCGGGCGCGAGGTCACCCAGCCGAACAGGTAGAGGGGCGGTGTAGGACTGCGGCTCCGCGGCGCCGCAGGCCCGACCCCAGACGTCCACGCTGTTCGCGTCGGGATCGACGATACAGTACTGGGCCACGCCCTGCCTCCGGTAGAGCTTCAGCTTGATTGTCCGGTCGCGCTGTGCCGTGCCCGGCGAGAGGATCTCGACAACCGGTCGGGGGCGCCGCGGATACCCTCTTTGACCAGGCGCTCGGACCGGGCCTTCGACACGAAGATGATGTCGGGCTGAACGCCTTCCTCGGTCTCGGGAAACTCGACACCGACCGGCCCGTGAAAGACCCAACCGTGTCCGGGCTCCATTAACAGTCGCCTCAAAGCCGCGCCCAAGTTGGCGCTGATCCATTGGTGGCGGAGGACCGGAGCCGGTGTCACGTACAGGTCGCCGTCGATGGCCTCGTAGCGCTTGCCGTCTTAGGCATGAGCTGGGCGTCCTGCCAGGTGATCCGGGTCGTCGACATAGTATCCACATCATACCTCCCGGTCAGATTGGAGGCGAGCGAATGCCGGCCGTCGTATCTTGGGGATGCCACGTCAAGGAACCGTCAACGGACTCGAAGGATGGAGCTGACCGTTAGTCGAATCGAGCGCGGCCATCTCCTGGAGGCACGCACCGAACTATCGCGGCCGCTGGAAGAGGTGTTCGACTTCTTCGCCAACGCCCACAACCTGGAACGGCTGACGCCGCCCTTCCTGCGCTTCGAGGTCCTGACGCCCGACCCCATCATCCTGCGGCAGGGGACCGTCATCGACTATCGCCTGCGAGTGCGCGGGATACCCGTCCGCTGGCGCAGCGAGATCTCCGTCTGGGAGCCTCCCCGCCGGTTCGTCGATACACAACTGCGCGGCCCCTACCGCTGGTGGGTCCACGAGCACCGCTTCGAACCTGCGGGCGGCGGCACGCTGATGACCGATCGGGTGGAGTATGGTGTGCTGGGCGGCGCGCTCGTCAACTTGCTGCTGGTCGAGCCCGACCTGCGGCGCATCTGGGCATACCGGGACCGCGAGGTGCGCCGGCACCTGCTGGCCCCCGGTAGCTAGCGGTCGCGTTATAGAGCGCGAGCGGGGCGTAGCGACCGTGCCGCAGCCAGCTCGTCAGGCGGGCATCGGCCCGCCGATCCGCCAACCGACCACGTGCTGCACGTCCTGCTCGTCGGACCAGTGCTACTCTGGCGAAGTGGGCTATGGGATGAGACGAACTTCGGCCTGGTGACCCGGCGCTGAGGCCAGCCGCGCATCCAGCGTGAGCAACGGTGCGTCGAGCGCCTCGGCAAGTGCGATGTACGCGGCATCGAACGCTGAGAGGTTCTGCTTGAGAGCCCAGATGCGCGGCAACAGCTCCTCGTGCCCATAACGTGCGATGTCCAGTTGTCCCAATGCCTCTAAGCCGATCGCCCCGCGCTCCGCTGTCATCGCACCGCTCAGTACGTGACGCCGAAGGACCTGCAGCACTTCGATGTCCAGCAGCCGGGGTGCATGCAGTGAGGTCGCCGGTGACCAGATCACCTCGGCAACCCGGCGACCCGCATCTGTGTTGAGCAGAACCGCGAGGAAGGCAGACGCATCGACCACGATCACCGGCCGTCACGCTCCTCCCTGACGGCGTCGGCGGGAGACGGATCGATGTCGAGCACGGGGAGCTCCGCCAGCCGCGCCAGCACCTCCTCCCGGGTGGGCCGCTCCAGCGCCTTGCTCAACTCCCGCAGCGCGTACTCGGACATCGACATCCCCGCCAGAGCGGCGCGGGCCTTGAGCAGGCGGTGCAGTCTGTCCGGCACGTTCCGTATCTGCAGCATGGTGGCCATGTGCGTAACATGAAAACATGTGCAATGCATGTCAGCCTCTTGAAACCTTGGGCTGGTTCTCCGCTGTTTGTTGAAATCTCCCGGGTGCCCGTCAACAGAACCTCGACGCGCCATGGCCTGCTGGCGTGCGGGGTGCTTTTCGGATAATCTCCTAGGCACAGGGACAGGACGGCTGTGAGACCGGGTAGCTCAGCTGGTAGAGCAGCGGACTTTTAATCCGCAGGTCGTGGGTTCGAGCCCCACCCCGGTCATTCACGTAACTGCCAGGGGCACCAGAGGATGGTGCCCCTTTCTGTTCTCACTCTGAGTGATGCCAGCCGTGGGCCGCATCATAATCCGTGGGTCGAGCAGTCCCAGGGCAGCGGACTCCGAGTCCGCTTCCTAAGACAACGGACTCAGCGGCAGACGCAAGGGACTTAAAAGCGTTGCGCCGCCACCCCGTTCTTCACCGGAATGATATGTAGGGAAAGCACTTTTTCGTCATCCTGCGGTATCAGCGATCCCCTTTTTCGTCACCCTAACGAGGCCAAACTCGCACACAAACTCGCACACCTCGGAACGTCCACGCGGAGATGCCGCGCGCCTGCAGCATCTTATGTCGTAGGCGCGTGGATCGCATTGCGACTGCTCAGCTGGTTTCGCCGCGCTCCCCGAAGTGCGAAGATAGGAAGGGCGGCTCCCCACAACCGCCCCTCTCTCGTTACGGTTACGATTCGCTGCGCAGAGATTGTCGGGATGAGAGCTCAGTTCTTGAAGTGGCAACTGAATTCGTCTGGCACCCATTTGGAAACAGCCAAAGCGCCGTTTGCATTCACCGTTATGTGGAGAATTGCCGTACCTGTGAACCAGTTTCCCTTGTCCGCCACATACCTTTCCCCGATGCGGAACTGGATGACCTCTCCGGGACCTGCGTGGAAGCTCTCGTTATACGGCCCGGCCTTGAATACGAATCGTCTACCGGTTGTTTGTCCTACTGCGACGAACGGGGGGCTTTGCGCCCAATTCAAGAGCTGAAAATGGTAGTTGTAGACGCCTGACTGGCTGGTCACTTGGTGCCACCTAAACGGGACCTCGCCAAAGCGGTGCATATCCTCGCCAGCGCATGCGACTTCAATAACGTCGTCATGATAGTACGAATCGTATATCCAGTTCTGGTCTGCGGCGAAACTGGGCGATCCGATAGCTTCCGTTGACTGCTCGGTAGGCGTGCTGTTGTCGCAACCGACGGCGATAACCGCAAGAATCAGACAGGTGACGATAGTTCTTAGAGCGTTCATGGAACACCTTCCTGTGTAGGCTGAGCATTGCACACAACCCTGCCCATGCGCTTCGGAAGGCGGAGCGCGTTCTCTTCGCAGAAACCGTCTTGTCGGGGAAATGTGCGCGAAATTACGCCTTCCGGTCGCTGGTGCAGGCCAGCTTATCAGATCGGTAGGTATTTCTTGCACTGCCACGGCTGAAGCTCCCAACGCCTACACCGGCCACGAGCGCCAGCTAAGCGACCTCTGGCGGGAATGATGATCTCACGGCTAGCTTAGCCCTGCCGGATCCTCCGGGGATCCTCGCTCGATCCTCTCGAAATCCTCTCTCCGCCGGAGGT